>JBEBCR010000054.1:0-21317 GCA_041157565.1 Planctomycetota bacterium
GCGTCGAGGTCGGCATGGTTGACCTCGGCGAAGTCGGCGCCACGGGCGTAGAACTGGATCACCTGCTCGAGCGTCGAGGCGCCGCCGTGGTGGAAGTACGGTCCCGTGAGCGCGATGTTGCGCAGCGACGGGGTCTTGAAGGTGCCGTTGACCTGCAGCCTGTCGCCCGGCCCGATGGGCGGGTTCGGCATCAGGTGCGCCACGGTGGGATCGCCGCTCTTGAGGCGCTCGACGATCGAGGTGGGGCCGACGGGGCCGTGCGCGCCGTTGCCGAGGTCCTCGAAGGTCGGGCGGACGCCCAGGTTGTAGAAGCCGCGGTCGTAGACGCCGACGGCCTGCGGCGAGCCCATGTTGAGCAGGGCCACGACCACGCCATCGAGGCGGACTTCGTAGTCGCCCGCGGGCAGGCTGGGGTTCGGGCCCCACTGCATGCCGACTTCGAGCGTCACGTTGCACAGGCCGCTGGGCAGCGGGACTTCGACCACTTCGACTTCGACGGTGGCCGCGAACAGCGGCTCGAGCCCGGAGCCGGCCGGCGGGTTCGGCGCGACCGGACCGGCGGCGAGATCGACCGCCTGCTCGAAGATCTCGCAGGCGCCGGGCGTGCCCGGCACGTCGCCGCGGGCGACCAGGTCGCCCTGCAGCGTGCGGATCTCGATGCCCTTGCCCCGCGGATCGGCGGCGAGGATCGTCTGCGTGGGGTCGGGGAACGTGGTCAGCACGACTTCGCCTTCGGCGAGCGAGTCGGTCACGGCCATCTGCTCGGTCCAGCCGTCAGCCGCGTACTGCGACCAAGTAGCGCCGGCGAACTCGGGCGCCGTGTGGCAGGCGTTGCAGGCGGCCCCGCCGCCCATGTAGATGTCGAGGCCTTCCTTCTGCTGCTCCGTCAGGGCGTTCTGGTCGCCAGCGGCGTAGCGGTCCCACGGCGTCTGGTCGGTGACGAGCGTCGACTCGTAGCACATGATCGCCAGGCCCCAGAACAGCGAGAAGTTGTTCTCGATCTGCGTGTGGCCGTTGAAGCGGCCCTTGCCCATGTGCCACTGGTCGTGGAACGCGGCGCGCACCATGTCGGCGTACGTCAAGGACGCCTGCAGGCCGCGGTTGGGGAAGTCGGACAGCGCGCCGAGGTGGAAGTCGGTCGGATCGACGACCTGGTCCTTCAGCGGCTGCATCGGCAGCATCTTGCGGCCGAGGTCGCGGAAGGCCTTGCCCGAGTAGCTCATCTCGACGTCGGACAGGGCCGGACCCACCGCCTGGCTGGCGAGCGAGGCGGGCTGGATGGCGACCGCAACCGGTTGGACGCTGCCATCGGGCATGCGCTTCAGGACGCGCGCCGTCGCGTCCCGGGCGCCGAGGTGGTTGACCCCGTTGAACACCGAGTCCGCGCGCCCGTCCCAGAAGGTGCGCACGTGGAAGATCGCGTTGTACGTGGTGGGCGCGTTGCGTCCCGCCACGCGGCCGACGTTCACGCCGTGCATGGCGAAGGGAATGTCGTTGGCGACGACCGTGCCCTGCTCCTGCGCGACGCCGGGCGTCGCGCCGTTGAACACGCGGGCCTGGATGCCCGACGAGGCCAGGCGGTCGTTGCTGTCGCGGGCGATGTCGGAGTCGTGGTCGTTGGGGTCCGTCCGCTGCGTGAACGGGAAGTCGCGACCCTTGACGGTGTAGTTCACGCCGCCGCCACCCGAGCCCAGTTGGCCGTAGACGTTGTCGAAGCCGGGGTGCAGCTGCGACATGGTCCGCGCGTCGGCGCCGGCGTTCCAGTGGCACGAGGCGCAGGCGGTCGCGCCATCGGAGCCGGCCTGGATGTCCCAGAAGAGCGCCTTGCCGAGCCGCACGGCGGCGTCGAAGTCGCGCACGTACTCGGTCATCAGGTCCGCGGGCAGCGGAATCGGAAGGCTCGACAGCGGGGGCGCGGGCGTCGCGTCCTCGGCGCCACCAGCGACCTCGCCGTTGATGCCGGTGTTCTTCTTGGCGTTGCCGCCCTGGGCTTCGGCGTCGGGCAGCAGGAAGGCCGAGGCGGCCACGATGCCGAGGATCGTCGGAACGAAGCGGTTCGACGCGGGGGTGATGGGTCGGGAGTGCATGGTGGGGAGGGCGAGAGGGAGGCGAGTGCGTGCCGCGGGGCGCGGCCTGCCCGACGCGGACCGCGGGGAGCGGCGCGCGTCGGACGGGGATGGGAACGGACTCCCGCGATGCGGGAATTCCAGTCGAAAGCTACTGCCCGTGCCGGATGCCCGTGCGGGCGAAAGGCGCATGAAAAGCGAAGCGAAATTCCTTCGTCGTCGAAGCCGGAAGTCGCTTCGGATCCGCAGTCCAAGATCGGGACGTGCAAGAAAACTTGACAGCGGCGAGCGACATGGCGGCGAGGCGGCGCGGAGCGCGATCTTCGGCGCGCGGCGGGCGCGCGGGAGCGCGACGCGAAGCAGGAGGACGCGAAGGAACGCGACGGAAGGCCGCGGAGCGCGGATCGCGCCGCTGCGGACGCGCGGGAACCGGCCGTAGCGGCCGAGGCGCCGCTCAGGGCTGGATCACGAAGCGCAGCCCGTTCGACAACGAGATGTTGTTCGGCATCGGCAGGCCGTTGTCGCGGCCGTACCACTGGGCGTGCACGACGGTGCCGGGGTAGAGCAGCGCGGGCGCGGGCTGCGGGCCGACCTGGCCGGCGAGGAAGGCGTTGAAGTCGAGGCGCAGCATGCCGCTGCAGTCGTTCTGCGAGGCGGGGTTGCCGCCGGACATCATCGTCGGGCCGCGGTAGATCGTCGACTTGACGCACAGCGTGCCGCCGAAGAACGAGCGCGAATCCGCGCCCGAGACCGAGTAGATGAAGCGTCCGAGCTTCTGGTTGCGCCAGGCCTGGCCCTCGATCACGAAGCCGGAGCCTGCCGAGAGGCTGGGCGCGCCGCTCCAGGCCATCTGGGGCACGCAGCCCGCCGAGCTGAGCTTGCCTTCGCAGTAGGTGGTGGTCTGCTGGCCGAGGTCCGCCATCCAGTCGATGCGGAACACGTCCGAGCAGCCGTTGGTGTCGTCGGCCACGAGGTTGCCGGCGTCCGACTCGTAGACCACCCAGCGGCCCGAGGCGCCGATGCGCGGGGCGCGCGCGTGGTTGCCGCTCTCCGTCATGTGGCGGCCGCGGCTGACGCGCGACACGGCGTCGGTCTGCATGTCGCGCACGAAGACGTCCGCGAAGTTGTTCGTGTCCCCCGACACCAGGTTCCACGACTCCGAGACGAAGCTCACGTGGCGGCCGTCCGCCGACCAGCACGGCTCCCACGAGCGCATCTGGCCCTCGGCGCCGCTGGCCGAGACCGAGATGCGGCGCGTGATCTGGAACTGCAGGTCGCGCACGTAGATGTCGGTCTGGTAGTTCGTGTCGGTCGAGATGAACGTGCTGGCGTTGCTCTCGAAGGCGACATGGCGGCCGTCCGGCGACAGGGTCGGACGCGTCGAGGGGCCGTTGCCCTCCGTGACGGTGCCACCGAGGCTGGCGCGCCACAGCTGGTTGCCGGCGAGGTCGCGCACGAACACGTCCGCGTGGTTGTTCGTGTCCCAGAAGACCATGTTCGTGGCTTCGGTGTCCCAGGCCACGCGCCGGCCGTCGGCCGAGACGGCCGGGTTCCTGCAGTCGCGGTTGGCGTTCTGCGCGAGGTGCGTCAGGCTGCACAGGCGCACGGCGCCCGTGGCGCGCGTCCAGGCGTAGATGTCGAGCGAGCTGTTGGAGTCCGCCGGATCCAGGTTGGTGGCGCGGCTCTCGTAGACGACCACGGAGCCGTCGGCGCTGATGCGCGCGTTGGCGCTGTCGCCGTTGGCCTGGCCGCCGTCGGCGCGCACGCTGACGCGCTGGAGCGCGTCCGTGGCGCGATCCCACAGGTAGATGTCCTGCGCGTTGTTGCCATCGCCGGGCACCAGGTTCGTGGCCTGCGACTCGAAGACGACATACCGCCCGTCGGCGGAGATCGACGGACGACGCGAGTCGCCGTTGGCGGCTCCCGTGGGCGTGGGCGCGGAGATGCGCCGCGTGTCCCCGAGCACGAAGTCGCGCACGAAGATGTCGCTCTGCGGCTGCAGGTCCCACGCGTCCAGGTTCGTGGCGGTGCTCTCGAACACCGCCCAGCGCCCGTCACCGGAGATGTCGCCCGCGCGCGACGCCGAGTTGCCCTGGGTCTCGACGGGGTTGACGCTGGCGCGCTCGTTGAACACGACGAATGGGCCGCTCGACTGCGCGACCGCCAGGCCGCACACGAGCTGCACCATCAACAAGCACGCCAGCACCAAGGACGGTCGTCTTCGGTGCCTCGCCCCCTCGGCGGGGTCGCGCGCGGCTCCCGATCTGCTCGGTCGCCACGGGTGTCTGGGCCTGTCGTGCATGGAAAGCGTCGGCGGAGAGCCGCCCGAGGTCGTCACCTCGCGAGGTTCTCCGCCTGAAAGCTACCCCCGCGGCCGCGTCGGGGCGTCGTCGCCAGGCAAATCCTGGCTGGCCGGGCGGGTGGAAGAATCTTCCAGCCCGCCCCGCGCTCAGCGTCGCTTGGCCGTGCTGCGCACCACGCGCTCGGGCAGGAGGCCCGAGTAGATGGCGTCGGCGCGTTCGTAGTCGCCGAGTTCGTGCAGGGTGTCGGCCAGCTGGAGGCGGATCTGCTTGTCGCCGGGGGCGAGCGGCAGGGCGGCCTCGAGTTGCGCGGCGGCTTCGCGGGCGTCGCCCACGCGGCGCAGGGCGCCGGCGAGCTTCACCAGGAACTGCGGATCGTTGGCTCCGGCTTCCTTGGCGCGCGCGGCGAGCGAGCGCACGGTGTGGGCGTGGCGCGCGGGCAGCAGCTCGGCCCCGTTGGCGGAGTCGAGGAAGCCCTCCACGACGCGCGCGTCCGTGCAGCCCTCGTCGAGGAGCTGCTGGAACCCGTCGAGCGCGCCGCCCTTGTCGCCCGACCACAGGCGGGCCGAGGCGACCTTGGTGCGCAGTTCGACGTCCTTGGGAGCCTTCTCGAGCAGCTTCTCCCAGGCCGCGATGGCCGCGGGCCACTGGCGGCGCCAACCGAGGATCTCGGGCAGGAGCCGCGCCGCGTCCGCGCGCTGCGGAGCCGACTCGAGCAGTTCGCGGCAGGCCTTCTCGGCCTTGGCGAAGTCCTCGCGGGCGCAGTGGATGCGCACGATCTCCATGCGCGTGTCGGCGTCGAGCGGCAGCCCGTCGAGCTGGGCGACGGCCTCGTCGTAGCGGCCGAGTCCGGCGAGCAGTCCAGCGTACTCGCGCCGCAGCGCGGCGTGGTCGGGGTGGGCCGCGACGAGTCGCGCGTAGCGTTCCGCCGCCTCGAAGCGCAGGTCCGCCTCGATCAGGTTGTGGACGAAGAGGAGTTCCGCGTCGAGCCGGCGCGCGGGCGAGGCGCCTTGGCGGTCGAGCAGCTGGAACAGCCGCGCGCTCTCGACGCGGGCGGCGTCGTGCTCGCCGTTCTTGGCGAGCGCGAAGGCCAGCGCCATGGACATGTCGGCGTCCTCCGGCGACAGCTCGACCAGCTTGCGCGTGGTCTTGACCATCTCCGGCCAGCGCTGGGCGCGCTCGAGGCTGTCCTTGAGGAGCACCAGGCGGAACTTGTCCGGCGTCGGCGACTCCATCGTCTCGCGGTAGATGCGGGTCAGCTCCTCGCCATCCGACTTGGCCAGCGTCTGCTTGAGGTGCTCGCGCAGCGTCAGCTCGTCGGAGTAGGTGGCCTGGAACACGCCGTAGAAGATCGGCGCCATCGCCAGGGCCACGAAGGCCGCGGAGAAGGCCGGAGCGACCAGCGGGCGCTCGCGCAGGCGCCGCTCGGGGCGCATGGCGGGCGTCAGGGCGCCGCGCTCGCGGTCGGAGAGCAGCGACTGGACGATGCTGCGTCCCGAGCCTTCGAACTTCGAGAAGTGCAGCGCGCACTCCCACAGTTCGGCGCCCTTCTGCTCGAGCTTCTCGCTGCGCAGGACCTTGGCGCGGCCGCGCACCAGGCCGAGCGGCGTGGGCAGCTCGAAATCGAACTCGTCGACGCCCGAGGGGTCCTCGTGCAGCAGGCAGCGCAGGCCGCCGGTGCACAGGTCGTGCGACGTGGTGTGCCACGAGCGCGGCGACCCTTCGCCCGCCGACAGGATGACGGGCAGGTTGAACTCGGGGCGATCGGTCTCGCGCTTGGAGCGCTCGGCCGACGACGGTCCGGAGTCCTTCTTGCGCTCGGACTGCTCGAAGCGCGCGAACCACATCGGCACGGCGTACTCCATCGCCACGCGGTGCAGCGCGTCGCGCGTGGCGTCGTCGGTCTCGCAGAACTCGAGGCCGTGGCGGAAGCACTGCGGTCCCTTGCCGTCGGCGTAGCCGACGCGGCGCTCGCTCGAGCGCACCTTGCAGCGCGCCTCGATCGGATTGCCGTAGGCCATGATGCGCACGACGGCTTCGCCGGCCGATGGCAGCGCCGCGTAGGCCACGAGGCCCAGGCCCTGCTCGTTGAGGTCGGTGGTGACGCCCCAGCCCGAGCGCGTCGAGCCATCCTCGTCGACGCACTCCCAGCGGGCCGGCAGGCCGATCAGGTGGCGGTACGAGAAGCGGCGGCTGGGCGGCGTCATGGCGCGGCGCACGTAGTCCAGCGCGAGCTTGGCGTGGTACAGCACGAGGCCGCTGGAGATGCCGAGGCCCAGCCAATCGATCGAGTCCTTGAAGAAGACCTGCATCGACCAGCCCCAGACCAGCGCCACCGCGCTCAGGCCGATCAGGAAGCACTGCGGGCCGACCAGCGGCAGCATGCTGGCCTTCTGGCGTCCGCGCTTGTTCGTCACGACGAACTTGGACTTCTTGCGGCCGAACACGGCGCGCCACGTGCTGCGCGCCTGCGTCCAGAAGCTCGCCATGTTGAAGAACTCGACGTGGCCCATCGAGGCCTGGCCGTCGGTGGACTTGTTCATGGTGAAGACGATGGACAGCATGTACGCCGCGAAGATGGCGCCCATGGCCCAGGTGAACTCGCGCACGGGCGGGATGCCGGTGAACAGCATCAGGATGGGCGTCAGGTAGATCGCCATCTTGGGGATGCCGCCGGCCCAGTGGATGATCGAGGCGAGGTACGACAGGCGCTGCGACAGGGTCAGGCCCTTCATCGTCAACGGGTTGTCGTAGGCGAGGATCGACAGGTTGCCCTCGCCCCAGCGCAGGCGCTGGGTGTGGAAGGTCGTCACGTCGGAGGCGCCCTGGCCGGCGATCATGCGCTCGGACACGTAGGTCGACTTCCAGCCGCGCGAGGCGATCTTCATGCCCGTGTGCATGTCCTCGGTGATCGTCTGCACGGCGATGTAGCCGACCTCCTTGAGCGCCTGGCGGCGGAACATGGCCGCCGAGCCGGCGAAGATCACCGAATTGCTGTGGATCTTGCCGGGCTGGAGCACGCGGTAGAAGAGCTGCCCCTCGTCCCAGAAGCGGCCCTTGTCGTAGTCGACGACGCCCTGGAAGGTGTCGAAGTTGTAGAAGGCGTGCGGCGTCTGGACCATCGCCAGGTCCTCGTCGCGGAAGTACCCGATGAGCCGCTTGATGAAGTGGCGCGCCGGGACGTGGTCGGCGTCGAAGATGATCACGAACTCGCCGTCGGTCTGCTCGAGGGCGTTGTTCATGTTGCCCGCCTTCGCGTGCAGGTTGTTGTCGCGGGCGATGTAGACGACGCCCAGCTCCTCGGCCAGCGCCTTGACCTCGGGGCGGCGGCCGTCGTCGAGCACGTAGGTGCGGTGCGGGTACTCCATCGCCACGCACGCCTGCAGCGTGCCGCGCAGGAGCTGCACGTCCTCGTTGTAGGTGGGCACGAACACGTCGACCGTGCGGCCTTCGAGCACCGGCTGCTCGGCGGGTTCGTCGACCTCCCAGATCTGGAGGAAGAACAACCCGAGCGACACGCAGCCCCAGACCTCGGCGAGGTAGAGCAGCAGCGACGCGAACACCGCGTAGGGGTTCTCGAGGTTGAGGGTGTAGAGCGCGCGGTAGACGAGGTACAGCACGCAGATCGCCAGGGTGGCGAGCATCAGCGGCTGGCGGAGCTTGGACTTCATGGCGGTGGATCCCTGGTGACAGGCGTCACGCCCTGTTGTTCCGCGCGGAGCGGACAACTTGGGGGGTCGGGAGGGGCGTGGGGTGGGCGTGTCGGATGTCGTCTGGGAGGTCCCGTCCGGCGCGCGGCCACCATGGCCGTGCTGTCGGGTGCGGGAGGCCGTTCACCGCTCGGTCGTCGCCTCGGTCTTTCGACCATGGCGGCAATGGGGGCGGAGTTCGGCCACGGAACTCTCCAACTTGGGGGAGGCTGCGGCTTGCATCGCGATTTGCCCTGCGGCGATTTGCGCCGGGAAATCGGCCGTTTTTCGGAAGTTGCTTCCGTCGCCCCCACGGCGAGCGTTGCGACAGGAAAGGACTTCGCATTGTTGGTGCCGGGCCTTGCGACCAGTCGGCGCGGGACGCGCGCCGCGCGTGCCGAGGGGGGGCGGAAAAGGAAGGAAATTCCAAATACGGCACTGGCGCGCAGGCGCGCGGCTAAAGGCCGGGGGGCTGCGGCTCCGATCAGGGACCTCGGCAGGAAGTCTGTCCCCGAAGCCGTCGCCCCACCGCGACGGTCCCGAACCATGCGTCCCCACCAGATCAACGACCGAACCGCGGGTTGGCTGTCCAAGCTCGCCCTGGCGTGCGTCGCCTTCATGGCGCCCGCTTGCGCGCCCGAGGGCCCCGCCTCGCCCGAGACGACGACATGGAAGCCGGACGATCCCGTGTCCGGCGACTTCTTCGTGCAGGCTCCGCCGCTGGCGCCTCCGCCCATGGCGCACCCCGCGCCCGAGCCCGCCTCGGCGGCGCCCTCCGAGGCCGAAGACGCGCCGCGCGCCGGCCGCGTCAAGGCCCGCACGCCCCGTCCGCGCGTCGATCCGTCCACGAAGCTCGGCGACGAGCCTTCCGCTTCCGCGCAGGTGGAGCGCGGCGGCGAAGGCGTCGACGAACTGCAGCGCGACATCCTGCTGCGCTCCGCGCGCAACGCCTACAAGCTCGGCCGCCTCGACGAGGCGCTCTCGCTCCACGAGAAGCTCCTGAAGATGCACCCCGGCGACCGCGAGTCGCTGGTCGAGTACGCCGGACTGCTGGTCGAGGCCGATCGCTTGAAGGAGGCGCGCGCGCGCTACGAGGAACTGGTGCGCCTGTCGCCCTCGGACCTCGACGCCCGCCGCAACCTGGCCGACGCCTACGTCGCGGGCGGCTACTACGCCGAAGCGGCCGAGCAGCTCGAGACCGTCGTGCGCCGCGACCCGGAGGACGTGGAATCGGCGGCGCTCCTGGCGCGCGTGCTGGCCTGGTCGCGCGACTACGTCGCGGCCGGCGAGACCTGGCGCATGCACCTGCAGACGCTGGACATGCGCGACGCCGAGAACCGGCGCCTCGCCGCGCCGGTCCTGCTGGACCTGCAGCGCCCGAACGAGGCGCTCCCGCACCTCGAACTGCTGGTGAAGGACCACCCCGACGAGGTCGAGTGGGGCCTGTACCTCGTGCGCTGCCAGGCGCAGCTCGGCGACAGCGAGGGCGCGAGCCGCACCGTGGCCGAGCTGGCCGAGGTGGAGCCCGACAACACGACCACGCGCATCGAGCTGGGCAACCAGATGGTGCTCTCGGGCCAGTACAAGCTCGCCATGGGCGTGTACGAGCAGGTGCTGGCGGTCGATCCCGCCAACCAGCGCGCGCGCCTCGGCACCGCCGAGATCGCGCTCGCCGGATACCAGCCGGCGCCCGCCAAGCGCGTGCTCGACTCGCTGCGGGGCGAGATGGAGAAGGAACGTCCGTTCCAGAAGGCCAGCGCGCAGTACCACGGGCTCGTGGGCGAGCACGGCGCGGCCGCGGCGCAGTGGGAGGACCTGCTGCGCGACAAGGAGGACGACCACGATGCGCGCATCGCCTACGGCGAGCTGCTGCGGCAGAGCGGGGAGCACGAGCGCGCCAAGAGCCAGTTCCAGAAGGTCGTGGGCGACACGCCGGCCGCCGTCGAGGCGCGCCTCGGCTACGCCCGCGCCTTGTACGACCAGGGCCTCCACGAAGAGGGCGTCGCCGTGTGCCAGGCGCTCGCCAAGGAGGAGGACTACGCCCCCGAGGTGCTGGTCACGCTGTGCCGCGGCCTGCAGAAGCTCGGCAACGCCGAGCAGGCCGAGCGCCTGTGCCGCGGCTGGCTGGCGAAGAACCCCGAGGACACCGGCGCGCGCATCCAGGTGCGCATCGCGCTGGGTCGCGCCCTGCAGGCGCGCGAGCGGCCCCTCGAGGCCGTGCGCGAGTTCCAGGAGGCGATGAAGCATCCCAGCGGCCGCACGCCCGAGTGCGCCTACTGGCTGTCGCGCTGCCACGCCGAGATCGGCAGCAAGCAGCGCTCGCAGACGGCGCTGCTCGCCGCGCCCACCAAGCAGATGGGCGACGACGTGCGCGCGTGGATCGAGCTGGGCGAGATCGCGCTGGGCGAGGGCGACTGGCGCCGGGCCATCGCGGCCTTCGAGCACGTCCTGCGCTTCGAGCCCGAGAACCTCGCGGCGCGCGTGCGCCTGGGCGAGGCGCAGAACATCGCGCTGGCGCGCGGCGAGGACGTCGACCCGCGGCGCACGCTGCAGCAGGTGATCGCCTCGAGCGAGCAGAACTCGCGGGCGCGCCTGGCGTTGGCGCGCACCTGCATCATCGAGCGCGACTACGAGGCCGCCGGCCAGCAGTACAAGCTGCTCATGGCCGCCGACGCCTCCAGCTTCGTCGCGCGGCGCGAGTACGCGCGCACGCTGTACTGGAACCACGAGTACGAGGCCTCGTCCAAGGCCTACGACAAGGTCGTGGACGCCGACCTCGCGGAGATCGCGCCCGTCGACCCGTTCGGCGACGCGAGCGCGGCCAGCGCCTACAACGGCGGCCTCGACTACGAGGCGGCGCTCGCCACGGCGCGCGCCATCGAGCTCGAGAAGGAGGCCAAGGAGCTCAAGGACTACCGTCCGCGGCAGGCGGAGGACCGCTACCGCGAGCTGATCACGGCCGAGCCCTCCAACTTCGAGGCGCGCTTCGACCTGGCGCAGCTCTACCACGGCGCCGGCCAGACGCGGAAGGCCATCGGCGAATACGAGGAGATCGCCAAGTTGTCCCCGCTGCACCGCGAGGCGCCGCTGGCGCTCTCGCAGGCGCGCACCTTGCTCAATCCGCGCGTGGTCGGCGGCATGTGGGCCAGCGACGCGCGCGGCCGCGAGGGCCTGTACCAGATCGACTCGACGGAGCAGTTCGTCCAGTACCAGCACCCGATCGGCGACGCCGACGAGTACGTCGGCGCCGGCTACGGCTGGCGGCGCTACGAGCCCAGCGGCGTCGAGCCGCTGCTCGGGAGCCTGTTCATCGGCGAGGCGCGCAAGAAGATCGGCGACCACACGGCGCTGTTCGCGCGCCTCGAGATGCCGACCTGGGACGAGGAGGACCAGTTCGACTCGCGCCTGCTCTACCGGCTGGCGATGCAGCACGAGACGTGGGGGGGGCTGCGCATCTCCGCCGAGATCTTCGAGGAGAACGTGGCCGAGAACGCCGAGACCCTGCGCGAGGACATCCACCGCACGGGCTTCCGCGCCGGGCTCGCCTACAAGGCCTCGCGGCGCTTCGACTACGGCGCCAGCGCGATGCTGGCCGAGTACTCGCAGGCCGAGGACTACGCCCAGGACAGCGGCAACACGCGCTACGAGCTGAACGCCTTCGGCTCGTACCTGGTCTCGTTCGCGCCCAAGCAGCTGCAGCTGCTCGCCAAGGCGGACTTCATCAGCTTCGACAGCGACAACGACGGCATCGTCGTGCCCGAGGACCCGAACACCTGGTCAGGCACGCTGAACCACCCGTACTTCGCCCCGGGCGGCTACTCGGTCTACTCGGCCGTGGCCGAGTGGAAGCACTGGCTCAACGAGGACTACTTCGTCGGCGCCAACGAGTTCTGGTACTCCATCGGGCTGCGGGCCGCCATCGACGACGAGTCGGAGATGTTCCAGGAGTTCTGGGTCGGCGCCCACTACGACTTCGCCACGTGGGCCTCGATCGACCTGCGCACGCAGGCCTTGTCGAGCGATGTCATCGACACCTCGTCGACGCTAGCCTATCTGACGCTGCGCTGGCCGTGACGGCCGGCGCGCCCGCCGCACTTGGCACCGAACCGCACCCACGCCGGACACGATGGATCGTCGCGCATGCCTGGGCTTGTTCGCGCTGGGCACGGCGTGGCTGGCCTCCGGCTGCGGGAGGAGTCCTGACGCCATGGACGCGGGCGGCACCTCCGGCGACGACGGCGCGCTGCCGCGCCGCGGCGTGAACCTCGCCGGCGCCGAGTTCGGCCACGACAAGCCGGGCTTCTGCGCCGAGGAGCGCGGCGCCTTCGGCAAGGACTGGACCCATCCGACGGAGGGCACGATCGCGTACTTCGCGCGCCACGGCTTGCGCCTGTTGCGCGTGCCGTTCCGCTGGGAGCGGCTGCAGCCGCGCCTCGGCCACGAACTGGACCAGCACGAGCTGGCGCGACTGAAGAAGACGCTCGACCTCGCGCGCGGCTACGGCTGCCGCGTGCTGCTCGACGCGCACAACTACGGCCGCTACGCGCTGAAGGTCGGCGGCGTGGCGCGCCTGTGCCGCATCGACGAGGAGGTCGGCGGCCGCGCGCCCGTCTCGCGCGCGCACTTCGGCGACCTGTGGCGCCGCGTCGCCCAGGCCTTCGGCCGCCACGAGGCGCTCGAGGGCTACGGACTGATGAACGAGCCGCACGAGATGGGGTCCTCCGACTGGAAGGCCATCTCCAACGAGGCGGTGCGCGCCCTGCGCGAGGTCGACTCGACGCACGCGGTCTACGTCGCCGGGGAGCACTGGTCCTCGAGCTGGAAGTGGACCGTCGCCAACGGGCCGCGCGCGTGGATCGACGATCCCGCCGGCCGCGTCGTCTACGAGGCGCACTGCTACTTCGACTCCGACGGCAGCGGCACGTACAAGCGCTCCTTCGAGGCCGAGCTGGCCGCGGACCCCGAACTCCTCGAGCGCGGCGTCGCGCGCCTCGAGGACTTCGCCGCATGGTGCGCGAAGAACGGCGTGCGCGGCTTCCTCGGCGAGCACGGCGTGCCGCGCGACGACGCGCGCTGGCACGAGGTCGCCGAGCGCTTCCTCGCCCGCCTCGACGCGCTGGGCATGGACAGCTGCGCGTGGGCGGCGGGCGAATGGTGGGGGTCGTACCCCTTGTCGCTGCAGCCCGGGCACGCGTTCGTGACCGACGCGCCCATGCTGCGCAGGCTCAAGCGCAAGCGCGCCTGAGCGGCGGAGCTCAGTCGAGCTGGATCGTCCGCTCGTCGCCGGCGGCCAGGCGCAGCGGCAAGTCGCTGGTCCTCGTCCGCACCATGGCCGGGCCTTCGGGCAGCTCGACGCGCGCAGTCTCGCCGGGCGCGAGCGCCAGCTCGACTCGACGCCCGTCGGCGCCGAGCACCAGGAAGCGTCCACCGCCCGCGCTGGCGACGACCAGCAAGGCCGGTTCCTCGGCGCGCAGCGCCACGACGTCCCAGCCGATCGAATACTCGCCCTCCGGGCCGTAGTCCGCCAGCAACTGGCCGGCGAGCTTGGACTCGTTGGGGTGGTAGTTGAGCGTCGAGTACGTCACGCTGGCGGGGAAGCCGTTCAGCTCGAAGCTGCCGCCCACGATGACCTGGCTGTCGTTGACGACGCCGAGGTAGCCGCGGCCGTCGCTGGAGTCGACCTTGAACACGCCGCGGCGCGCCGGATCGGCGGACTGGGCGATGCTCCACTCGAGCGCCTCGGTCGAGCCGGTCAGCGCCTGCAGCGGTCCGCTGGCGAAGGCCACGCGCTGCGTGGTGGTCCACGCGCCGCCCAGGTCGAACTGGGGCGGGTTGCCGATCTTGATCACCGTGGCGGCATGGCGCGACTCGCAGGCCGCGGCGCCGGGCTGGGGATCGGCGGGAGCGTGCGAAAGGTCGGCGACGCCGCTCATCGAACCCCAGACGATGTAGCGCAGGTCGAGCTCGAGGCCGACGACCTGGTCGCCCTGCGTCCACGAGCCCGAGGCCCGCACGCGCGTCGCGCCGACCGTCGCCTGCAGCTGGACGAGTTCGCTGAAGTCGCCGTCGCCGTCGGCGTCCACGTACACCGTGGCGTCGGAGCCGTCCTGCACGATGTTCAGCACGAGCTCGCCGCCGGGGCCGCCCACGAGCCCTGCGCCGCAGCCTGGCTCGATTTCGCGCAGGCCGACGATCCAGCTGCCGGCCACGGGCGCGGCGGACGAGTCGCCGCCGCCGATGGGGGCGAAGTCCTTGCTCGTGTCGCAGGCGGTGCACAGCGCGGCCAGCAGGCCGGCGGCGATGGGGGCGCGGAGGCGGGTCTTCATGCCCAAGGCTAGCCGGAGCGGCGCGCGCGCGGGGCCGTGCGGAAGCCGCGTCCGGGGCTCGCGCGGGTCCGGTCCGGAAACGATTGCCGGGCGCGAAGGCCGTCGGCCCTCGCGCCCGGCGGGCGTGGAAGGAACTTCCGCTTGCGTCAAGCGCGCTTGACGGCGGCGCGCGCGGCGCGCGACCAGATGTCGGCGCCGTCGCGCCGGTCGCGGGCGACGCCGTAGCCCTTGTCCTCGTGCGCCAGCTCGCGGTCGCGCAGCTGCGACCAGCCGCCCAGGCCCTGCAGCCGCAGCTGCGTGCCGAGGTCGAACGCGGCGGCGTTGCGCGCGTGGAAGGTGGCGCGCGGCAGGAACTGCAGCGCGTAGCCCAGTCGGGCCAGCTCGCGCTGCCAGCCATCGAGGTCCTCGTCGGGCACGTGGCGCGCCCAATGGACCTCGGCCGGCACCTCGTAGGCGAGGATGCGGTCCGGGTGGCGCTCGCGCACGACCGCGGCGAAGCGCGCCGCGTCCTCCAGCGAGGGGCGCTCCGCCTGCAGGCAGACGACGTCGACCAGCGGCGCGACGGCGAGCGCCCGACGCAAGGCGGACTCGAGCCCGCCGCGCGCGGGGAACATGCCGTGTTCGTCGCGCTCGCCGGCGATGCAGGCGTGGTCGCGCTCGTCGTGGTCGCTGGTCAGGTGCGTGGCGCGTCCGGCGGCGCTCGAGGCGATCAGCACCAGCGGCACGCCCTCGACGTCGGCCGACAGGCGCGCGGCGGCGATGCTGCCGAGGAAGCCGCTCGTGCTCGTGACGGCCAGGCGGCCGTCGATGCCGCCCGAGCTGCATCCCGCGCGGTCGTCGACGCGCACCGCGGCGGCGCCAGCCTCGATGCGGGCGCGCACGGCCTCCACGACCTCCAGCGGCGCGCAGTTCGACACCGACACGTCCGCCACGATCGGCGCCAGCCAGCGGGTGGAGCGGTTGCCGGCGAGGTGCGCGGCCCGGTCGGCGTCGACCAGCGCGCGCTGCAACCGCGCGACCACGCTGGTCTCGCACCAGCCGCGCGCGGACCAAGGGGCCTGCTGCAGGCCCTCGGGGGCCGCCAGGAGCGCGCTGCACCCGGCGCGCACGAGCTGCAGCGCCTCGTCCGGCGAGCCCGTGCCGGGCGCCACGAGGCAGTCGCCGCGGGACAGGAGCTCCCACAGGCGCTCGGCGCCGCGCGCGCTCAAGGTGTGCTCGATGCGCAGCGTGCCGGCGAGGCGCGCCACGTCCTCCATGGAGTGCAGGCGCGCGATGTCGCGCCAACGGTCGTCGCGGGAGGGTCGGGGATCGCAGGCGGGATGGTCGATCACGATGGTCCTTCGAGGGTCGATGGTCGCAGGGGGGGCAGCGAACCCTAGCCTCGCGCCGTCCATCGGGCGGCCAATCGGAGCGGCGTGGACGCGAAGACGGGCTCGCGCGGGAAAAAGCTTCCGGCCCGACCTACATCCCGCTCGCGCGCGGCCCCGGAGTCGCGCAGGACCTTCCGGCGGGAGCCGCGCGACGGCTGGCGCGGGGCTAACCCTCGAACGCCGTGCCGGACGATACGATCATCCGCGCATCGTCCCCGCCGCCAAGGGACGGCGCGCGCCAACCCATGCTCCCCGCCTCGACGACGCGTCGACTGCTCCTGTGCGCCTGCGCCCTCGCCCTGCTGGAGGCGCCCGCGTCGGCCTACATCGGTCCCGGCGCCGGCTTCGCGGCGGCGGGATCCGTGCTCGTGCTCGTGGGCACGTTCCTCCTGGCCTTCGCCATCATCCTCGTGTGGCCGTTCAAGGCGGCCATCCGCATGGTCACGGCGCCGCGCCGCGGCAAGAGCAAGGTCAAGCGCGTCGTGGTCGTCGGGCTCGACGGATTCGACCCGCGCAAGGCCAGGGAGTACATGGACGCGGGGCGCCTGCCGCACCTGAAGAAGCTCGCCGAGGAGGGCAGCTTCGCGCCGCTCGCCACCGCCTGCCCGTCCATCTCGCCGGTCGCCTGGTCGACCTTCGCCACCGGCACCGACGCGTCGCGCCACAACATCTACGACTTCCTCACGCGCGACCCGTGCTCGTACGCGCCGGTCCTGTCGTCGACGGACACGAAGGAGATCGAGAGGACGCTGAACCTCGGCTTCGGCCACCTCGCGGTGGGGCACAAGCACGTGCACCGCCCATTGCAGAAGAGCGTGCCGTTCTGGCACTACCTCGGCGAGGCGCGCGTGTGGTCGTCGATCCTGCGCGTGCCGATCACGTTCCCGCCCAAGCCCTTCAAGAACGGCACGCTGCTCTCGGGGATGTGCGTGCCGGACCTGAAGGGCACGCAAGGCAGCTTCTCGTTCTGGTCGACGCGCGCGCGCCCGAAGGATGCGCGCATCGGCGGGCAGCAGTACCAGATCGTCGTCCGCAAGGGCGTCGTGAAGACGCACATCCACGGGCCGCCCGGCAAGGACGGCCCGATGACCTGCGCGTTCACGGTCGACTTCACCGGCGCCAAGGCGCGCTTCGAGATCGGCGGCGAGTCGGTCGAGGTCGCGCGCGGCGAGTACACGCCGTGGCTCGTCGTCCCCTTCGACGGCGTGCAGGGCATCGTGCGTTTCTGCGTGCAGACCTGGGACGGCGACGACATCGGGATCTACGCGACGCCGGTCAACATCGACCCCAACGCGCCGGCGATGCCCATCTCGCATCCGTTCGTGTACTCGATCTACCTGGCCAAGACGCTGGGGCCGTTCGCCACGCTGGGACTCGCCGAGGACACGTGGGCCCTCAACGAACGCGTCATCGACGAAGAGACGTTCTTGAAGCAGGCGTGGATCTACTGCGACGAGCGCAAGGCGCAGCTGTGGAACGCGCTGGAGAAGACCGAGAAGGGCTTCGTCGCCTGCGTGTTCGACACCAGCGACCGCGTCAGCCACATGTTCTGGCGCACGCTGGATCCCACGCACCCCGCCAACGCCGGCAAGGAGCTCGAACGCTGGAGGAACGTCGTGCCCGAGACCTACGAGCGCATGGACAAGCTCGTCGGCGAGGTGCGCGCCAAGCTCGGGGACGACCCGGACACGGTCCTGATGGTGATCAGCGACCACGGCTTCGGCGACTTCCGCCGCGGCGTCAACCTCAACAGCTGGCTGCTGCGGAACGGTTACCTGTTCCTCAAGGAGGGCCACGAGACGAGCGGCGACTGGTTCGCGCAGGTCGACTGGAGCCGCACCAAGGCCTTCACGCTGGGGCTGACCGGGCTGTTCCTCAACCGCGCCGGCCGCGAGAAGCACGGCATCGTGCAGCGCGGCGAGGTGGCGGCGCTGGCCAAGGAGCTGAAGGAGAAGCTCGAGGCGCTGGTCGATCCGAAGACGGGCGAGCGCTGCATCCGCGAGGTGTTCCTGACGCACGAGATCCACAGCGGCCCGTACGCCGACACGGCGCCGGAGCTCCTGATCGGCTACCACGAAGGCTGGCGCCACTCGTGGGACTGCGCGACCGGCTCGGTGACGCGCGACGTGTTCAGCGACAACACGAAGAGCTGGTCGGGCGACCACTGCGTCGACCCGCGCCTCGTGCCCGGCGTGTTCTTCTGCAACAGGAGGATCGACGCGGCGCCGTCCCTGATGGACATCGCGCCGACCGTGCTCGACCTGTTCGGCCTCGAGGCGCCGCGCCACATGCAGGGCAAGGCGCTGTGGGCCGACGCCGACTTGCGGAGGGGCGCGGCCGCGCGCTCCGGCGAGGTGCGGGCGTGAAGCCGCCGCGCTGGACCGTGTGGCCCGCGCTCGGCGCCCTGGCGCTGTTCGTCTCGCCGGCCGTGCCGGTGAAGCCCGCGCTCGACTCGGGCGCGGCGCCGCCGCGCATGGCGGTGTTCGGCATCGACGGGCTCGATCCCGACGTGCTGGCCGAGGTGGTGGCGCGCCACCCGGAGCTCACGCCCAACTGGCGCCGCATCATCGCCCAGAGCGGCATCCAGCGCCTGGGCACGTCGACTCCGCCGCAGAGCCCCGTGGCGTGGTCCAACTTCATCACCGGCCTCGATCCGGGCGGCCACGGCGTCTACGACTTCCTGCACCGCGATCCGACCACGCGCCTGCCGGTGTCGTCGATCACGAAGGGCGAGCCGGGCTCGATCATCCCGCTGTTCGACGGCTGGCAGCTGCCGATCGGCGGCGACGAGGCCCCCAACCGCACGGGCAAGGCGTTCTGGACGCGCCTCGCCGAACATGGCGTGCCCGCCGACATCTGGCGCATGCCGGCGAACTTCCCGGTGGAGCCCGCGGACGGCGTGAGCTTCTCGGGGATGATGACGCCCGCCGTCGATTCGGCCTACGGCCGCTACACGCTGTACACGACCAACGCGGCCGGCGGCGTCATCGGCCGCGAGGGCAACATCGTCCCGGTGCGCGAGTCGCAAGGCCGCATCGACACGGCCTTGTCCGGCCCGCCCAACCCGTTCCGCTCGGGAGCGGCCACGCAGGAGACGACGCCGATCCTGATCTACGTCGACCGCGCGGCGCGGGCTTGCGCCATCGAGATCGGCGGCGAGCGCGTCGTGGTCGAGCTGGGCGGGTGGAGCGAGTTCAAGACCGCTACCTTCGGCCTGCTGCCGCTGTCGCTGTCGGAAGTCTCCGGCATCGTGCGCTTCCACCTGAAGAGCCTCGAGCCGCACTTCGAGCTGTACGTGTCGCCGGTGAACATCGATCCGCGCGCGCCGATCGCGCCCGTGTCCGAGCCGGTCGAAGCCAGCGCCGAGGTCGCCGACGCGGTGGGCCTGTACTACACGCAGGGCATGCCCGAGGACGTCAACGCCGCCAAGGACGGCGCCCTCGACGACCGCGGCTTCCTGGCGCAGGCGGACGTGGTGCACGACGAGGGCGTGCGCCTCATGGACCACGCCATCGCCAGGTGGAAGGCCAATCCGCGCGGCGGCTTCCTGTTCTTCTACATGTCCGGGGTCGACCTGTGCGGCCACATGCTGTGGCGCCACCACGACGAGGGCCATCCGCACCACGACGCCGAGTTCGCGCGCGCCTCGACCGAGGACTGGTCGAAGCGCCCCGGCAGCACGTGGAAGGACGTGGTCGAGGACCTCTACCTGCGCATGGATCCGCTGGTGGGGCGCCTGCTCGACGCCGCTGGTCCGGACGACGTGGTGGTCGTGATGAGCGACCACGGCTTCGCCAGCTACCGCCGCAAGTTCAGCCTCAACACCTGGCTGCTCGAGAACGGCTACCTCGTGCTGAAGGATGGCCGCTCCAAGGAGCTCCCCGAAGGCGATCCCGCGCGCTCGCCGGTGTCGTTCGACGCCGTCGACTGGTCGCGGACGCGCGCCTACGGGCTGGGCTTCAACGGCTTGTACCTCAACCTGCGCGGGCGCGAGCTCGACGATCCGGCGACCGTCGAGGACGAGTCCGGCGTCGTCGCGCCCGGCGCGGAGGCCGACCGCCTGCTCGCCGAGCTGAAGGCCAAGCTCGAGGCGGCGCGCGACGTCGACGGCGCCGTGGTCGTGCTGCGCGCCGACCTCGCGCGCGACGTCTATTCGGGTCCGCGCGTGTCCGAGGCGCCCGACATCGTCGTCGGGTACAACGAGAACTACGGGAACTCGGACGAGGCGTCCTCGGGGCGCATCCCGCACGAGATCCTGTGCGACAACGACAAGGGAGGGACCTTCAACGGGAGCCACCTGATGGCGCCGGAGGTGGTCGAGGGCACGATCCTCGCCAACCGCCGCGTGCGTCCGGGCGCCCACCGGCTGGAGGACCTCACCGTGGACGTGCTGCGGCGCCATGGCGTCGCCATCCCGCCCGAGCTCAAGGGCAAGCCAGTGCTGGAGTGATCGACATGTTCGGATCCGACAACAAGGTGAAGCTGGACAAGGACCTGATCGCGCGCATCAAGAAGATCGCGGCGGTCGCGGGCTACGCCTCGCACGAGGAGTTCATCCAGCACGTGCTGGAGCGCGAGCTGGAGAAGTTCGAGGGCGCCGACTCCGACGCCGCCATCACCGAGAAGCTCAAGGGCCTCGGCTACATCTCCTGACGACCACGCCCCGCCGCGGCGCCTCCGCGCGCGCCGCTCGGGACGAGTCCGCATGAACACGCTCAACCGCGCGACCACCGCGTTGTTCGACTGGCTGCTCTGGCTGCCGGAGCTCCTCGGTCGTCCCTTCGCGCTGGCCTTCGCCAGCGCCGCGTTCGGCGTGTTCGCGCTGTGGGTGTTCAAGCACGTCTCGCCCCAGCGCCGCATCAAGGCCGCCAAGGAGCGCATCAAGGCGCACCTGATCGAGATCCGCATCTGGCAGGACGACCTGCGCATCGTCGGCGTGGCCATCGGCAAGGTGCTGGCGACGAACCTCCAGTACCTGGCGCTCAACCTGACGCCCTTCCTGCCGCTGTTCCTGCCCTTCGCGCTGGTCGTGGCGCAGTTCGTCGTGCGCTACGGCTTCGCTCCGGTGCCGACGACGCCCCCCGGCATGGAGCGCCTCGCCGGCGGCGGCACGACCATCGACGTGCAACTGGCTCCGACGCACGCCGCGCGCGTGGGCGAGCTCAAGCTGGTCCTGCCGCCGGGCGTCGAGCAGGTCTCGCCGCTCGTCGTCAACGCGCGCGACGGGCGCGCCTTCGTCGAGGTCGTCGCGCGCAGTTCCGGCGTCCACGAGCTCGCCTTCGAGCTGGACGGCGCGCGCGCGACCAAGCTCCTCGCCGCCGGGGACGCGGCGCCGCGCACCATCCAGGGCGAACGGGGGACCGGCTTCGTCGACGCGCTCCTGTGGCCGGCGGAACCGGCCTTCGAGGAAGGCTCGCCCTTCGAGCGCATCCGCCACGCGCAGCCCGACGCGGACCTCGGCTGGCTGCCGGGCGGCCCCGGCGGCATCGTGCTGTCGTTCCTCCTCTTGTCGATGCTGGCGGGCGCCTTGGCCATCAAGCCGCTCAAGGTCCAGATCTGACGCGAC
>JBEBCR010000055.1:0-3428 GCA_041157565.1 Planctomycetota bacterium
AGGACGCGCGCTTCAAGCGCCTCGCGCAGCGCGCTCGCGCGCGCGATGGGGGCCTCGGCCATGTCAGCGCGCTCCCTTCGTGGCGGAAGCCACCAGCGTCATGAAGTGCGGCGGCTGCGGATCGCGCGCCGCGCGGCGCACGAAGGGCCGTTCGAAGCCCGCCTCGAGCAGCATGTGCTCGACTTCGCCCTCGCCGAAGCCCAGGTGGCGATGCTGCAGCTGCTCCTTGACCCACGATTCGCCGTGCGCGACGAGGTCCAGCACCAGGAGGCGTCCGCCGCGCACGAGCACGCGCTGCGCCTCCTTCAACGCGGCCAGCGGATCCTCGCAGTGGTGCAGCGCCTGCGACAGCACCGCGACGTCGAAGCTCTGGTCGGGCAGGGCGAGGCGCGCGATGTCGCTCTCGAGCGCCACGATGTTGCCGATGCCCTTCTGCGTGGCGCGCGCCTTGAGCTGAGCCAGCATCTGCGGGCTCAGGTCCACCGCGACCACCTCGCGCGCGACTTCGGCCAGCATCATCGTCAACAGGCCGTCGCCCACGCCGAGGTCGACGTAGCGGCCGCGCGGCGCCAGCTGCAGCAGTCCGCGCGCCAGGCCTTCCCACGTGCGGCCGGGCAGCGGCTGCTCGCTGAACTCGGCCGCGACGCGATCGAAGTAGGCGCGCGCGTCCTCGCGGCGCCGATCGCGCAGCGCGTCGAGCCCGGCCATGTCGGCTTCGAACTCGGGGCTCTGGCGCGCCTGCTTCAACGCGCTCTCGGCCAATGTCGCGGGCGCGCCCGGCACGATGCCGTACAAGCTGCGCCGTCCATGGCGTCGATCCTGCACCAGGCCCACTTCCTTGAGCAGCGCCAAGTGCGTCGACACGCGGCTTTGCCCCGTGTTGAGGATCTCCATCAGTTCGCCCGTGGAGAGTTCCTCCTCGGCGAGCAGGTTGAGGATGCGCAGACGCGTTTCGTCGGCGAGGGCTTTCAGCAGACGCGAGGTTCCATTGAGTCCAATCATGGCATCCGGAAAGGATGATAGATCGGGGCGTGGCGAGCCCAAGGGGGATGGATGAATTTGATTTAAAGTATGAACTGTAAAGTACATAGGGAATTGCCATGTGCCGGCGTGGTCGTGTCGTTGCCGTTGGTGGACAACAAGCCTCCTGCGCAGCGGGGGGGCGAGTGCATGGCCCAAGGCCCCCCCCGGCGCGTGCCGCGTCCGTCCGAGCAGGGCTCCCCTGCGTCCGAGGACCAGCGCGGCTCCTCCATCGGGCGCGCCGGTGGCGGCGACGCATGGACCTGGTCTGTCAAGCAAACTGGACAATGCCCGGCGATGGCCCGGCCCGTCCCCGGCGGGATGCGTCGATCTCAGGTACTCTTTCGTCTGGCAGGCGCGCAGCGCCGGTCGCCACTCCCATGCAAAGAGCCTTCCTCGGCATCGTCGCCATCTCGCTGTGCGCAGCGCCCGTCGCCGCGCAGTGGTCCTCCAACCCGGCCGCCAACACCGTGCTGGGCGCCTTCCACGGCGACTCGGCCGTGCCCAAGCTCGCCGCCTGCGGCGACGGTTCGACCTGGTTCGGCTGGTTCGACAACGCCGGCGGCGGCTACGTCGTGCGCGCCCAGAAGCTCGATGCCGCCGGCGTCGCCCTGTTCCCGGCGGGGCTCGTCGTCAGCAGCCAGCCGCAGGGCACCTCGCTGGTCGACTGGGACCTGGTCCACGACGGCGCCGGAGGTTGCGTGCTGGCCTTCACCGACATCCGCGCCGGCGGCGACCTCGACACCTACGCCTACCGCCTCGACGCCGCGGGCAACCAGCTGTGGGGCGCCAACGGCGTCGCGCTCTCGACGGACATCGACTACGAGGCCAATCCGACCATCGCGCGCCTCGTCGATGGATCGTTCGTCGTCGCGTGGGTCGACAGCCCGAACCCGGGTCCGGGCGCGATCCGCATGCAGAAGCTCGACGCGGCGGGAGTGCCGCAGTTCCCCGCCAACTCCGTCTCGCTGGTCGGCGGCGGCGTGGAGAAGCCCGCCTTCCAGCGCGTCGTCGCCACCGACGACGGCGGCTGGATCCTGTCGTACGTGCGCGACATCGCCTCGTTCAGCTCGCCGCGCCACGTGCGCGCGCAGAAGTACGACGCCGCGGGTGTCGCGCAGTGGGCGGCGCCCGTCTCCGTGTACGACCAGAACTCGGTGCCCATCGCGCACCTGCCGCGCCTCGTCGCCGACGGCAACGGGGCGTGGATCTGCTGGCATCGATCGTCGGGCAGCTACTTCGACGCGCTGGTGCAGCGCCTGGACGCCAACGGAGTCGAGCAGTTCCCGCACAATGGCCTCGCCGTCTCGAGCGAAGCCAACATGACGAAGATCGACCCGTCGATCGACCGGCTCGCCAATGGCGACCTGCTGGTGGCCTTCGGCAAGCGCAATTCCGCGCAGAGCGCGTGGGGCCTAGGCGCGCAGCGCGTCACGCCCTCGGGCGCCCTCGCCTTTGGCGCCACCGGCCTCGCGATCCTGCCCCTCGACAACACCTTCGAGTCGTTCCCGCGCGCGCTCGCCATGGGGGACACGGCGGTCATCGCCTGCTTCCAGTCGCCGAGCGGCTCGACCGCCGCGTCGGTGCTGGCCTGGCGCTTCGACGCGGGCGGCGCGCCGCTGTGGCCGGCGGCTCCGACGACCGTCTCCAGCGCGGCCTCGGGCAAGGACGACCTCGAGCTGGCGCTCGACCGCTCCGGCGTGGTGCGCATGTCGTGGGACGACGAGCGCACCGCGGGCGGCGACATCGTGGCCCAGAACCTGAACGCCGACGGCACGCTGGGCGCGGCCGCCTTCGGCTTCTCGACGTACTGCATCGCCGCCCCCAACTCGACCGGCGCCGGCGCGCGGATCGGCTGGGAAGGCAACGCGGTCTACGCGCTCAACGACTTCACGCTGACCTGCAACGGCCTGCCGCCCAACACGACGGTGCTGGCCTACTGCGGCCCCAACCAGGCGCAGACGCCGTTCGTCAACGGCTACCGCTGCGTGGCGGGAGCCACCACGCGCATCGGGGCGCCGACGCCGATCGGCCAATCCGGGGCGTACTCGCGCCGCATCGACTACACGCAGGCGCCGCTGAACGGCGGCGTGAACGCGATCGCGCCCGGCGTCACGCGCCACTTCCAGCTGTGGTACCGCAACGCCGCGGGCGGCGGAGCCGGCTCGAACCTGTCGGACGGGCTGCGCGCGGTCTTCGCCCCCTGAAGGCGGCGCGTCGCGGGAGAAGGCCCTCCGTGCTTGGCTCGGCGGTCCGGGATCGGCCACAATCGCGCTCGTCCTCGCTCCGAGGACGCGACATCGAGGACGACATGGGCGATCCGCTGACCGAGCTCGACTCCCTGCCGCTGACGCGCGGGGAGAACCTGACCACCCTCCAGAACCACATCCTCGCCGAGCAGGCGCGCC
>JBEBCR010000056.1:0-13320 GCA_041157565.1 Planctomycetota bacterium
CTGGCGTACGAGATCCTCGGCGCGTGGCTCTTGCGCCACAAGAAGGCGCTGGTCACCGGCTTCCTCGACGCCACCGGCGTCGCCCACCAGGACGGCATGATCGAGGACATCGGCAGCGCCCAGCCCGACCCCAAGAAGGTCGCCGACGCGGTGGCCGTGCTCGACCAGAGCTTCGGCAAGGAACCGACGACCATGTACCTCGTGCTGTGCAAGGCCATGTGGCCGGCGAACGAGGGCGTGGAAGCGGCGCTCGCCGGCCGCTGAGCGCGATGGCGGCCGGCCGCGGCGGCTCGCGTCAAGTCCTCTTGACGGAACGCCCGCGCGGCGCGGGTTGGCAGCGCGGGCAGACGTGCGTGCCGCGCTGGCCGACGACGAACTTCCTGATCGGCGCGCCGCAGGCGCGGCAGGGCTCGCCCTCGCGGCCGTAGACCCGGAACTGGTCCTGGTACGAGCCCGGGTTGCCTTCGGGCGTGCGGTAGAAGACGTCGAACGAGCTGCCTTCGCGCTCGATGGCGGCCGCGAGCACGCGCTTGATGGCGGCGGCGAGGCGCTCGGCCTGCTCGCGGGTCGTGCGCGAGCTGTCGGCGAGCGGATGCAGCCCGACGGCGTGCAGCGACTCGTCGACGTAGATGTTGCCGAGGCCGGCGAGGAACGACTGGTCGAGCAGCAGCGGCTTCAACGCGCGGCGCCGCGCCCGCAGCGCCGCGTGCAGCCAGGCGCCGTCGAACTCGTCGGAGAGCGGCTCGGGCCCGAGCTCGTCGAACTCCGCCGGGCGCGGACCGCGCGCGTGCACGCGGCCGAACTTGCGCACGTCGAGGAACCACAGCGCGCGGCCGTCGTCCATGTGCAGCGCGACCTTCCACCAGTCCGGCCGCGCGCCCTTCGACGGCTCGACGACCAGGCGCCCGGTCATGCGCAGGTGCACGAGGATGTGGCGCGCCGCGCCCTTGGCCCCACCTTCGAGGTCGAACACCACCCACTTGGCGCGGCGCCAAGCGCGCACGACGCGCGTGCCACGCACGGCGCGCGCGAAGGCCTGCGCGTCGCCGCCGACGGTGCGCGGCCAGCACGTCTCGACGCGCTCTACGACGCGGCCGACCACGTGCGGCCGCACGAGGCGCATCGTCGTCTCGACTTCCGGCAGCTCGGGCATGGCGCGAAGCTACCACGCCGCGCGCCGCGCGACGGCCGCGTACTGCTGCGGCCCGCGCCCTTCGCGGCGGTAGCTGTGGTAGAGGTGCGCGCCGCTTCCGTCGACGGCGCAGCGCGTGCACGGCGCGAGCACGTCGATGCGTTCCACTCCGGCGCGACGCAGCTGGTGCGCGGCGAGGGCCGCGAGGTCGAGGCGCCGGTGCGCGGGCACGGCGACGCCCGGGCCAGCCGCGGCGAATTCGCGCGCGAAGTCGTCGGCGAGCTCCTCGGACACCTCGTAGCAGCACTTTCCGATCGCCGGCCCGATGGCGGCGACGTAGCGCGACGGATCCTCGCCGGCCGCGCGCAGGCGCGCGAAGAGCGCTTCGAGGATGCGCGCCCGGGTGCCGCGCCAGCCGGAGTGCACCGCCGCCACCAGCGCGCCGTCGTCGCGCGCGACGAGGATCGGCGTGCAATCGGCGCCGATCACCGCGATCGGCAGGTCCGCGCCGCGCGTCCACAGCGCGTCGCACTCGCCCGCGTCCTGCCGCGGCGCCACCACCTCGACCGCGTGCGCGCCGTGCACCTGCCTCCAGCGCGGGAACTCGTGCGGAAACCGCGCCGCGAACGGCGCGGGCACCCCTTCCCCGGCGCCGCCGAAGCCGTGCAGCACGCCGGGCACTGCGGCGAGGAGCGGACTCGTCAGGTGCATGCGGCGCGCACTCTAGCGCGTCGCGTCCGCGCGCGCAGCAGGCGCGCCGCTCAGCGGCCGACGCCGAGCAGCTTGTACAGGTGCGCTTCCTTCTCGGCCCAGCCCGGAGTCGCGCTGCCGCGCGGATGCGGCAGGCGCACCTCGACGACCTCCTGGATGCGGCCCGGCCGCGGGCTCATGACCACGATGCGGTCGGCGAGCTGCAAGGCTTCCTCCACGTCGTGCGTGACGAACAGGATCGTCATGCCCTCCTGCTTCCACAGGCGGTGGATCTCGGCGCGCAATTGCAGGCGCGTCAGCGAGTCCAGCGCGCCCAGCGGCTCGTCCATGAAGACGATGTCGGGCGAGACGGCCAGGGCGCGCGCCACGGCCACGCGCTGGCGCATGCCGCCCGACAGCTCGCTCGGGAAGCTCTTCTCGAACCCCGAGAGGCCCACGAGGTCGATGTAGCGCTGCACGACGCGCGCCTGCTCGTCCCTGGGCCGCTCGCGCAGGCCCAAGGCCACGTTGTCCCACACCGAAGCCCACGGGAAGATCCCGTACTCCTGGAAGACGAACACGCGCCGCGGATCGGGCCCGCGCACGGGCTGGCCGTCGATCTCCACCACGCCCGCGTCCGGAGTCTCGAAGCCTCCGACGAGGTTCATCAAGGTCGACTTGCCGCAGCCCGAGGGGCCGAGCAGGCAGACGAACTCGCCGGCGGCGACCTGCAGGTCCACCGACTCGAGCGCGACGAGCGAGTCCTTCTTGAGCGGGTAGACCTTGCGCACCCCGCGCACGTCGATCTTGATCGGCGCGTTCATTGCTTCGAGTAGCCCCAGCGCACTTCGTCGAGGCGCTCGAAGCGCCGCAAGGCCGCGTCCAGGCCGATGCCGATCAGGCCGATGAACACCATCGAGGCCGTGACGAGGTCGTAGTTGTTCGCGTTGCGCGCGTCCATGATCTGGTAGCCGAGCCCCTGGTCGACCGCGATCATCTCCGCCGCCACGATCACCATCCACGCGATGCCGAGCGCGATGCGCAGGCTGGTCAGGATCTGCGGCAGCGCCGCGGGGAACACGACGCGCCGGAACAGCTCGAAGCCGCGCACGCCGAAGTTCTGCGCCGAGCGCACGTAGACCTGCGGGATGGCGCGCACCGCCGTCATCGTGCCGGTGACGACCGGGAAGATGGAGGCCACGAAGATCAGGAAGATCGCCGAGGCGTCCTTGATGCCGAACCACAGGATCGCGACCGGGATCCACGCGATGGGCGAGATCGGGCGCAGCGCCTGCACCAGCGGGTTGAGCGCCTGCATCGCGCGCGTCGACCAGCCGGCCCACAGGCCCAGCGGCACGCCGACGAGGCAGGCGAGGCCGAAGCCCGCGGCCACGCGGTAGAGGCTCGCCACCGAGTGGCGCAGCATCTGGCCGTCGGAGGCGAGCTTGACCATGCCCGCCAGCGTGTCGAGCGGGCCGGGGAAGACCTGGATGCGGCGCACCTTCCCGTCGCCGCCCGTCAGGTCGTACGACTTCCAGTCGCACCACAGCTGCCACAGCGACACGGCGACGAGGCCGGTGGCGGCGGGCAGCAGCCAGCGCGACGCGCCCTCCGGCAGGCGGCGGGCGAGCAGCAGAAGCAGGACGGCGAGAGGAGCGGCGACGAGGGCCCAGGTGCTCATTTCTTGGCTGGTTCGGCGGGCTTGGGCTGGGAGGCGGCCTTGGTCGCCGCCAACTGGGCCTCGGTGGGCATGGGCAGGCGGTCGAAGGGCACGTCGACCTTCAACAGGTCGGGCGCGAAGCTCGTGTCGACGTACTCGGCGAACTCCATGCGACGCGGAAGGACCTTGGTCTCGACGGCGAGGTCCATGATCTCGTCGAAGGTCTCCTTCGGCGGCATCAGGTTGGTGTACGACACGCGGTCGATGGGCTTCGTCAGCACATGCTCGAGCAGCTCGGGCTTCTGGCTGTAGAACATGTTGCCCACGACGAAGGCCGCGTCCTTGCGGTGCTGGGCGCCGGTCTCGCGGTCCTCGTCGAGCCATTCGCCCGAGGCGGCGATGCCGTCGACGAGCTCCTGCACGAGCGGACGCTGCTGCAGGATCACCTCTTCGCGCACGACGAGCACGCACGAGATGAACTCGGGCCACAGGTCCTTCATCAGGTACAGCACGCGGCCGTAGCCCTCGAGCTCCGCCTTCGACGGGTGCGGCTCGCCGACGATGAAGGCGTCGACGGCCTTGGACGCCAAGGCGCTCGGATGCTCGGGCGGCGGCACCTCCTTGAGCACCATGGAGTCGATCGGCATGCCGTTCTTCTTCATCATCCGCTGCATCAACAGGTTCTGGTTGGAGAAGCGGCTGGGGATGGCGACCGTCTTGCCCGCGAGGTCCTTGAAGTCTCGGATCGGGCTGTCCTTGCCGACCACCAAGGCGCTGCCGTCGCGGTGGCCGAGGTAGCAGATCTTCACCGGCACGCCGTCGGAGGCGAGCTTCATCGCCAAGGGCGCGATCATGAAGGTCGCGTCGATCTTCCGCGCGATGAGCGCCTCCTTCATGCTCGGGAAGTCGGTGAACTTCTGGGCCTTGAAGACGGTGCCGCTGGCGCTGTGCTGGGTCACCCAACTGGTGACCGGGCAGGTGAGGTGTCAAGTGACCGGCAGGAAGCCGACGCCGAACTCGGCGCGCGGCTGCGCGCCAACGCCGTCGGCGGTCGCGGCCGGGCCGCCCGGGATGTACTGGGTCGGCTTCTGGGACAGTTTCTGGTTGAGCAGGTAGAGGCCGCCGACCACGGCGACGGCGCCCACGAGGAGTTGCCACTTTTTCATGACTTCGGACCCTTCCCTTTCAGAGGATGCAATGATCGTACAATAAGCCAAACTAGCTGAAGTCACCTCCCCCGAATTTCGGCGAATCCGTCCCCGCCCCCCCTCTAGGCCGAGGGGCGATCCGGTGAGGGATAGTGCGGGCTTCCCCAGTCCGCCTGTCGCCCCGAGCCCCGGCGGGGCGCATGATAGGCGGTCTCCCACATGCAATACGGCTTCCTCCTCGACCATCGCCGCTGCATCGGCTGCCACGCCTGCACCGTCGCCTGCAAGAGCGAAAACGACGTGCCGCTGGGCAGCTTCCGGACCTGGGTCAAGTACCAGGAGAAGGGCCGCTTCCCGGCCGTGAAGCGCCACTTCGCGGTGCTGCGCTGCAACCACTGCACGAAGGCTCCGTGCGTCACGATCTGCCCCGTCAACGCGCTGTCGAAGCGCAAGGACGGCATCGTCGACCTCGACCGCGACGCGTGCATCGGCTGCCGCGCGTGCATGCAGGGCTGCCCGTACGACGCGATCTACCTGAACGAGGACACGGGCGCGGCGGAGAAGTGCCACTACTGCGCGCACCGCGTCGAGAAGCAGCTGGAGCCCGCCTGCGTCGTCGTGTGCCCGGAAGGAGCCATCGTCGCCGGCGACCTGCACGACCCCAAGTCGAAGATCAGCCGCATGCTGGCCGAGAACGAGGGCGCGACGCTGCAGCGGCGCGTCGAGCAGGGCACGGGTCCCAACGTGCACTACCTCGGCGTCGAGCCGACGCTCCTGAAGCCCGGCGAGGCCGAGCGCCCGGCGACGTACTTGTGGAGCGACCGTCCGCCGCACAAGAGCGAGCCGTGGCCGGAGGAGCTGCCGCTCGAGCCGGACACGCGCACGGTGCTCGACGCCGGCCACAAGGTCGAGTGGGGCTGGCACGTGTCGCTGTACCTCGTGACCAAGGGCCTGTCGGCGGGCGCGGCGCTGCTTTCGCCCTTCGCCGCCTTCCTCGCGCTGCCCGAGGGCTTCGCGCGCGACTACCTGCCAGAGGTGGCCTCGTTGTTCTTCCTCGTGGCGACGACGGCGCTCCTCGTGCACGACCTCGCGCGCCCTTGGACGTTCCTCCGCTTGATGACGCGCCCGAACACGAAGAGCTGGCTGGTCAAGGGCGGCTGGATCCTGACCGCCGCCGGGCTGGGCCTCGTCGGCGCGCTGGCCGCGCGCTGGTTCGGGATGTACGAGCTGGCGCAGTCCTTGCGCTGGATCAACGCGGCGCTGGGCCTCGGGGTCGCGGGCTACACCGCGTTCCTCTTCCAGCAGTGCGAAGGACGCGACCTGTGGCAATCGCCGCTCGTGCTGCCGCACCTGCTGGTGCAGGCGGTCCTGTGCGGCGCGGCGCTGTTCCTGCCGTTCAGCCTGGCGCCGGCGACGCTCGCCGTGCTGCTCGTGGGCGCCTTGAACCTGCACCTCCTGCTCGTCGTCGCGGAGCGCGTCAAGAAGCACCCGACCGCCAACGCGCGCCAGGCGGCCGCGTTCCTGCCCGTGGTCGCGGCGGGGCCCATCCCGCGCGCGATGCACGTGGGCAACCTCCTCGGCGTGGTGGTGCCCACCGCGCTGCTCGTGATGGCCGTGGTGCTGGGCATGCCGCTCCTCGCCGCGCCCGCCGCGATGCTGGCGTTGTTCGGCCTGTGGCTGTGGGAGCACGCCTTCGTGCGCGCCGGACAATTGCCGCCGTTGTCGTGAGCAGGCGCGCGAAGCCCAAGTAGACCAACGCAACACCAGCGCACGAGGAACGCAGCATGAGCCGCTCGCACGACGCCGAACCGATGACGACTACGCCGCTGGAGTCGTTCCCGCCCCTCGACCAGTGGGACGACTGGAGGGAGTACGACGGCAAGTCGTGGCCGAGGAAGGTGGAGAAGCGCTACATGCTGGTGCCCACCACCTGCTTCAACTGCGAGGCGGCCTGCGGGCTGGTCGCGTACGTCGACCGCGACACGCGCGAGATCAGGAAGCTCGAGGGCAATCCGCACCACCCGGCCTCGCGCGGCAAGAACTGCGCCAAGGGTCCGGCGACCCTCAACCAGGTGCAGGACCCGCAGCGCATCCTGCATCCCCTGAAGCGCGTGGGCCCGCGCGGCTCGGGCAAGTTCGAGCGCACGACCTGGGACGAGGTGCTCGACGTCTTCGCCAGGCAGATCAGGAAGGCGCTGGTCGAAGGCCGGCGCACCGAGGTCATGTACCACGTCGGCCGCCCGGGCCACGACGGCTACATGGACCGCGTGCTGCAGAGCTGGGGCGTCGACGGCCACAACAGCCACACGAACGTGTGCAGCGGCGCGGCGCGCCTCGGGTACGCGCTGTGGAGCGGCTCCGACCGTCCGGCCCCCGACCACGAGCACAGCAAGTTCATGCTGCTCCTGTCGTCGCACCTCGAGACGGGCCACTACTTCAACCCGCACGCTCAGCGCATCATCGACGGCAAGATGAAGGGCGCGAAGATCTGCGTGATCGACGTGCGCCTGTCGAACACCGCCTCGATGGCGGATTGGTGGTTGGCGCCGTGGCCGGGCACCGAGGCGCTGCTGCTGCTGGCCTTCGCGCGCGTCATCCTCGACGAGGGCCTCCACGACCGCTCGTTCGTCGAGGGCTGGACCAACTGGCGCGAGTACCTCGACGCCAAGCACGCCGACAAGCCGCGCACCTTCGAGACCTTCGTCGCCGCCCTCAAGGAGCACTACGCGCACGTCACGCCGGAGAAGGCCGAGGCGGAGACCGGCATCCCCGCGGCGCAGATCGTCGAGATCGCGCGCGAGATCGGCAAGGCGGGCAACGCGCTGGCGTCGCACGTGTGGCGCAACGCCGCCTCGGGCAACGAGGGCGGCTGGCAGGTGGCGCGCTGCCTGCAGTTCTTGTGCGTGCTCGTGGGCGCCGTCGGCGCCAAGGGCGGCACGAACCTGAACACGCAGACCAAGTTCGTCCCGCCGCCCTTCCTCAAGCCGCCGCCGCAGCGCGTGTGGAACGAGCTCCTCTACCCGCGCGAGTGGCCGCTGGCGCACCACGAACTGTCGTTCCTGCTGCCGCACCTGATCCTCGAGGGCCGCGGCAGGATCGCCGCGTACTTCACGCGCGTCTACAACCCCGTCTGGACGAACCCCGACGGCATGGTGTGGGAGCAGGTGCTGCGCGACGAGTCGAAGGTCGAGCTGCACGCGGCGCTGACGCCGACCTGGAACGAGACGGCGCAGTACGCCGACTACGTGCTGCCGATGGGCCACGGCCCCGAGCGCCACGACCTGATGAGCCAGGAGACGCACGCGGCCAAGTGGCTGAGCTTCCGCCAGCCGGTGCAGCGCGTCATGGCCGAGCGCCTCGGCGAGAAGGTGCGCTTCACGCGCGACACCAACCCCGGCGAGGTGTGGGAGGAGGACGAGTTCTGGATCCAGCTGTCGTGGCGCATCGACCACGACGGGTCCTTGGGCATCCGCCAGTGGTACGAGTCGCCCTACAGGAAGGGCGAGTGCGTCACGGTGGACGAGTACTACCAGTGGATCTTCGAGAACTCGGTGCCGGGCCTGCCCGAGGAGGCGAAGAAGCACGGCCTGACGCCGCTCGAGTACATGCGGCGCCACGGCGCGTTCCTCGTCTCGACCGACGTGTACGAGGGCCACATGAAGAAGCTCGCCGGCGCGGACGCGGCGAAGGCGGTGGTGGACGAGCGCACCGACACGGTGCTCGTCGACGGCAAGCCCGCGGGCGTGCGCGTGCAGGGCGAACAGCGCGTCGGCTTCGCGACGCCCTCGAGGAAGCTCGAGGTCTGGTCGCCGACCATGGAGGACTGGGGCTGGCCGGAGTACGCGCTGCCCGAGTACATCGAGAGCCACGTGCACCGGCGCCACCTCGACCGTTCGAAGGGCGAGTACGCGCTGATCCCGACCTTCCGCCTGCCGACCCTGATCCACACGCGGTCCGGCAACAGCAAGTGGCTGTACGAGCTGTCGAACACCAACCCCGTGTGGATGCACCCGGAGGACGCCGCGTTGATCGGCGTCGAGACCACCGACCTCGTGCGGCTCACGACGCGCATCGGCCACTTCGTCAACAAGGTCTGGGTCACCGAAGGCATCCGCCCCGGCATCGTCGCCTGCAGCCACCACCTCGGGCGTTGGCGCTTGTTCGACGACGTAGGCACCGACAAGTGGGCCAGCGCCAAGGTCGCGCGCGTCGAGCTCTCGCCGGGCGTGTTCCGCTTCCGCCGCCTCGAGGACATCCGCCCTTTCGAGTCGAGCGACAAGGACTCCAAGCGCGTGTGGTGGACCGACGGCGGCGTGCACCAGAACCTCGTGTTCCCGGTGCAGCCCGACCCGGTCAGCGGCATGCACTGCTGGCACCAGCGCGTGACGGTCGCCAAGGCCGGCCCGGACGACCAGTACGGCGACGTCGAGGTCGACGTCGCCAAGTCGATGCAGGTCTTCCGCGAGTGGCTCGCCAAGACGCGCGGCCAACGCAAGGTCGCCAACCTGCGCCGTCCGCTGCACTTCGCCCGCGCGGTCAAGCCCGCACTCGAGGCGTACCAGCTGCCTTGATCCCCGCGCGGGTCCGCCGGGCGGATCCGCGCCGCGCTTCGCCTCGCCCATGTCGACCATTCCCCCCGCCACCCCGCCGCACGATCCGCGCCTCCTGGTCGAGGCGGCGCGCGACGCGTGGATCAAGCGCCTGATCGATCCGTCGCGCGGCAACGCGCTCTTGTTCTTCCGCGACCTCAAGGTGGGCATGCTCGAGCTGCCGCACGGCGGCGAGGCGGTGGCGGAGCTGCTCTCGGGCGGACGCGTGGACCTGGCGGACCTGCGCCGCGCCCTGCCGAACGCGGCCCCGGAGGCGATCGCGAGGTCGATCCAGACCGTGCGCGCCAAGGCCATCTCCAACAAGGAGGAGAAGGGCGTCGAGACGCTGCAATTGGCGCTGGGCATGGCCGGTTGGCCCGCGCTCGACGGCGGCAAGCCCTACAACGCGCCCGTGCTGCTCGTGCCGCTCGCCATCGAGTCGCGCGGACAAGGCGGGCTGGACCTCGTGCTGCAGGTCGCCGGCGAGCCGCGCCTCAACCCGGTGCTGCAGCACGTGCTGCACGAGGACTACGCGCTCGACGTCGATGGCGAAGCGCTGGTCGAGGAGTGCAGCGTGGAGGACGAGGAGGGCGCCTGGAGCGTCGATCCCAGGGCGCTCTTCCAGCGCCTCGCCGACGCGACCAAGGCGACCATCGCGGGCTTCCTGATCGAGCCGCGCGCGCTGGTGGCGAACTTCCACTTCGCGCGCATGTCGATGGTCGAGGACCTGCGCCGGCATGGAGCGGAGCTCGCCGCCAGCGACCTGGTCGCGGCGGTCGCGGGCCACCCCGCCTCGCGCGAACGCCTGGGCCGCGTCGATCCAGGCTTCGCGCCGCGACACGACCAGCGCGCCCCCGACGAGGACTACCACGTGCTGCTGGCGGACTCGACGCAGCAGGCGGCCATCGAAGTCGCCGAGCGCGGACAGAGCCTCGTCGTGCAGGGCCCGCCCGGCACCGGCAAGAGCCAGACGATCGCCAACCTCATCGCGCAGTCGGTGGCGACCGGCAAGCGCGTGCTGTTCGTGGCCGAGAAGCGCGCGGCGCTCGACGCCGTCATCAAGCGCCTGTCGCACAAGGACGTGGGGCTCGGCCACCTCGTGCTCGACCTGCACGGGGCCTTCGTGTCGCGCAAGCAGGTCATGGCGAGCCTCAAGCAAGCGCTGGAGGTCGTCGCGACCAGCACGCCGCCCAGGGGCCTGGACGCGGTGCACCGCGAGTTCGCCGAGCGGCGAGCCGAGCTGAACGACCACGCGCGCCGCATGAACACGCCGCGGGCGCCGCTCGAGCTCTCGCCGGTGCGGATCCTCGGTGGCCTGCTGCGCCTCGCGCCCGAGGCGCGCACGGACCTGCGCCTCTCCGCGCGGGATTGGTCGCGGCACGGCCGCGAGTCGCTGGAGGCCGCGCGCGCGGCGATCCACGCGGTGGCCGAGCGTCCGGAGCTGCACCTCGGCTGCTCGCCCTCGCCCTGGAACGAGGCGCGCCTCGCCAGCGGCGAGGCGGCGTCGCAGGCGCTGCAGGCCACTCGACTGCTGCTGCAGGAAGCGCTGCCGCGCCTGGCGCGCGCTCTGGCGCGAGCGACGAGCGACGCGGGCATCGCCGCGCCCGCGTCCATCGCGGACGCGCTGGAGCTGGCGCGCGCGCTCGGCGAGGCGGCGTCCCTGCACGAGCGCCTCGAAGCGCGCGTGCACGAAGGCGATCCGGCCGCTCTCTCCCGCGCCTTGCAGCCCGCGCGGAAGGGCTGGCTGGGACGCGCCATGGCGCTGTGCTTCGACGGCGAGTACCGCCGCGCGCGCCAAGCCATGCGCGCCCTGCTGCGCGGCGGCCCGGCTTCGTCGGGCGAGCTGCTCGCCTTGGCCGAGCGGGCCGCGGCGCATGGCGCGCGTTGGCGCAAGCTGGCGCCGACCAGCCCGCCACCCGCGCCGTCCGCGGCGGCGGCCGAACTCCTGGAGGCGGCCGAGCAGGCGGCGCGCCAATGCGCGGACCTGCGCGCCGTGGTGCCGGACCTGCCCGCGGACGCGGCGCGCCTCGACGACCTCGACGCGCGACTGCGCGCGCTGCGCGACGACGCGACCACCGCCTACGAGATCCACGACGTGCGCCGCAACCAGGAGGCGTTGCGCGCCGCGGGCTTCGGCCCGCTGCTCGACGAGCTGCGCGCGGCGCGCACGCCCGCCAGCCTGCATGTCGCGCGCTTCGAGCACTTGCTGCTCTCGACCGCGCTCGAGGCGTGCTGGGAGAACGAGCCCAAGCTCGCCTCGTTCCGCGGCGCGGCGCACCAATCCGTCGTGCAGCGCTTCCGCGCGCTCGACCAGGAGCGCCTGCGCCTCGCCGCGGAACGCGTGCGGCGCCAGCACGCCGAGTCGGTCGTGGCGGCCATGAACGAGCACCCCGAGGAAGGGCAGCTCGTGCGCAAGGAGGCTTCGAAGAAGGCGCGCCACAAGCCGCTGCGCAAGCTGCTCGAGGAGGCGCCGCACGTGTTGACGCGCCTCGCGCCGTGCTGGGTGGCGAGCCCGTTGTCGGTCAGCCAGCTGTTGGCGGCGTCCAACGACCACTTCGACCTGGTGGTGTTCGACGAAGGCAGCCAGATCCCGCCCGAGGACGCCGTGCCGGCCTTGTACCGCGCGCGGCAGGTCGTCGCCGCCGGCGACCAGCACCAGATGCCGCCCACGCCATTCTTCGCCACGGCGGTGGACGCGGACGACCTGGAGCCCGCCGACGAGGTGGCGCGGCGCGCCGAGGAGTCCATCGCCGGCTTCGAGAGCCTGCTCGCTGCGCTCGAGAGCTTCCTGCCCAACCGGATGCTCGCGTGGCACTACCGCAGCGAGGACGAGCGGCTGATCACCTTCAGCAACAACGAGGTCTACTCCAAGCGCCTCGTCACCTTCCCCGGAGCGCGCGCGCACCGCGCCATCGAGCACGTGCTCGTCCCCCACGATCCAGCGCTGGGCGGCCAGGAGGAGAGCGCCTCGCGCGAGGTCGAGCGCGTCGTCGAGCTGGTGCTCGACCACGCGCGCGCGCGGCCGGACGAATCGCTGGGCGTGATCACGATGGGCCTCAAGCACGCCAACCGCGTGCAGGCCGCGCTCGACAAGCGGCTCTTGCAGCTGCACGCGACGGAGCCCTCCCTGCGGGGGTTCTTCGACCTCGCGCGCGAGGAGCGCTTCTTCGTCAAGAACCTGGAGACGGTGCAGGGCGACGAGCGCGACGCCATCATCCTGACCGTCGGCTACGGCAAGGACGCCTCGGGATCGCTGCCGCTGCGCTTCGGCCCGCTCCTGCAGGAGTCCGGCTACCGCCGCCTCAACGTCGCCATCACGCGCGCCAAGCGGCGCATGTGCGTCGTGTCGTCCTTCGCGGCCGAGGAGCTGGACCTCAAGAAGTCGGGCGCGCGCGGCCTGGCGATGCTCAAGGGCTACCTGCGCTACGCGCAGTCGGGCGGCGAGCGCCTGCCCGAGTCCGAACGCGCGGACGAGCACCCGCTCAACGAGTTCGAGGCCGACATCCGCGACGCGCTGGAGGCGCGCGGCGTCCCGCTGCGCGCGCAGTACGGCGCTTCGAGCTTCAGGATCGACCTCGTCGCCATGCACCCCTCGCGTCCCGGCCAGCCGATCCTCGCCATCGAGTGCGACGGCGCGAGCTACCACTCGAGCGCCACGGCCCGCGACCGCGACCGCCTGCGCCAGCACCACCTCGAACGCCTCGGCTGGACCTTCCACCGCATCTGGTCGACCGACTGGTTCCGCGACCGCGAGACCGAGATCGCCTCGGCCCTGCGCGCCTTCGAAGCCGCCGTGCGCCGCGCCGACGACGAACTCGCCCGTGCCACCGAACAGCCAGCGCCCCCCGCCACCGCCGCGACGACGCCCGCGAGCGCGCCCAGCACCCAACCCGCCACGCCCGAACCCGCCAAGCCCGACGCCACCCAGCCCCCCACGCGCTCGCAGCCCCGCCCCCGCCTCCCGCACGGCGACTCCATCGACGACTACACCCTCGCCCACCTCGTCGCGCTCCTGCACTGGATCGCCTCCGACGGCCTGCTGCGCACGGACGACGAACTGATGCGCACGGCGCGCGAGGAGCTGGGCTTCGAGAAGATGGG
>JBEBCR010000057.1:0-4743 GCA_041157565.1 Planctomycetota bacterium
TCGCCGCCTCGTTCGTCGGGCTCGTCCTGTTCGTCAAAGGTCGCGGTCGCGGCTGTTGAGGCCGCTGACTCGCCCTCGGTCGAGAGGCGTGCAGAGAAGCGGGGAAAAAGCGGCGAAATTCAGCGCTTGTCCCGCGCAGCTTCGCCCCAAGAATGGACGATTTAAACCACTGCTTTCAGGCCACTTAGGCTTCGCGAGTTCCTGATTTCCCGTATTTGATTTCAGTCCAGCTTGTGGGTGGCTCGTGTTGCCCTCAATGACCCGCCGCGCAGGGGCCGAAACACAGTCCTGACGGGTTCTGGCGCCTGCCGCGCAGGACCTGCGTCCCCCTTGCCCAACGCACACAGGTCGAGTCCATGATCAAGCTGGAAGCTGGCGAGCGCATCGGTGCCTACCGCGTGGTCGAATTCGTGGCCCGCGGAGGCTTCGCCCTCGTCTACCTCGCGGAAGACGAAGCCGGCAACAAGGTCGCCTTGAAGATCGGCGACGTGGCCGGCGGTGGTCGCTACGTCACGCGCTTCCTGGAAGTCACCCCTTCGAGGAAGCCCGAAGGCGTCAGCCCCGACGAGACTCCGGCCGAGGCCATCTTCTTCCGCCACGACGGCGTGAGGATCGACTTCCTCGACGTGCACGAGATCGACGACGCCCTGCGCAGCGAGGCCGAGACGCTCAAGCTCGCCAAGCACGCCAACGTGGTGGCGCTGAAGGAGGTCTTCGAGCACGAAGGCCGCCCGGTGCTGGTGCTCGACTACGCGCGCGGCAAGACGCTGCGCGAGAAGATCCGGGCGCTCGAGGGCATCCGCCTCAACTGGTTCCTGACCATCGTGCGCGCCTTGCAGAAGCTCGAGAAGTCGGGCCAGCTCGCCTACCACGGCGACCTCAAGCCGGAGAACATCATCGTCAAGCCCTCGGGCAGCGTCGTGCTGATCGACCCCGCCCTGCGCCTCGACGAGCGCGGCGTGACGACCACGACCCCGCACTACAACCCGCTGCTCCTGCGCGACGGCAAGGCGGACGTGATGGGCATCGGCGTGATGCTCTACGAGATCCTCACCGGCGTCCTGCCCTTCGACGAGGTCCCGTGGCAATACGCCGGCCGCGAGCAAGGCGGCGAAGTCGAGCGCTTGAGCCTGTCGTACTTCCTCTCGTACCCGCCGCCGCGCGAGATGAACCCGAACACGCCCGAAGCGTTGTCGCGGATGGTCTACAACTGCCTCGTCGTCCCCGAGTACGGCCTCGCGCAGTTGGAGAAAGACCTGGTCGACTTCCTGCGCAAGGAGTGAGGCGGAAGCGCGCGCGATGGCGACCCCGCGCGACGCGGCGCGTCGCTCGGCGGTGCGTGGATGCGCCAAGGCCGTGAGCCAAGGCCCATGGCTCGGGGCGAACCACGCGTTGAAGGCCCACGTCGGCTCTTGTCCTGCGCCAAGCTCGTTGCGGCTCGGCGACTCGACGAACGCCGCGAAGGCGTTGGAACTGGCGACGAGGCCGACGCCCGCCGGCCCGGGGCGAGCTGCGTCCTGCGGCCGGAGAACGCCTGATCGAGCACGCACTCGTGCGCGAGTGGCTGGCGCGCGTGGTCGACCAGCGCGAGCAAGGAGCTCGCCGTCAACCACGAATCGACGAGGACGAACCCCAACCGCGCCACGTCGTGCGCGGAGGAGGGCGGCCTGTTCGCCGGATGTCCGTCCGGCACCAACCCGCCGGCGACGGTCAAGCAAGACAGCCGCGGAGCCACGGCCACGACCACATGGTGGCGGCAAGCCGCAGGCTTCCTTGGATGGCCAGTCGAAGACTACGGCGCTAGAGTTCCACGCGCGTGCGCTCGGCTGCGGTGGCCGCCGCGCACGCGATCCGCCCTGCAGCGCAAGTCGAGCCGACGATGCTTAGCAAAGAACAAGAGCAGATGGTGGCCCTGTTCGAACGCCATGTGGGCGCCGAACTCCAGGGAGACCTCGACACCACGATGGCCACGATGGGCGACCGGCCCCATCTCAACCATGTCCCTACGCGAGCGGGCGGTCATGGCCGCGAGGGAGTGCACGCGTTCTACCGCGACCATCTCGTGGGCAAGTTCTTCCCACCGGACGTGAAGATGGAAGGCATCTCGCGCACGGTCGGCGAGAAGAGCATCGTGGAGGAGATCTACATCTCGTTCACGCACACGACCGTCATCGACTGGCTGCTGCCGAACGTGCCGCCCACAGGCCGGGCCGTGGAGCTCGTGGTCGCCGTGGTCGTGGGCTTCAAGGACGGAAAGGTGTCCCACGAACACATCTACTGGGACCAGGCCAGCGTGCTGGTCCAGGTGGGCCTGCTGGATCCCGCAGGCCTGCCGGTGGGCGGAGTCGAGGTCGCGCGGCGCGTCAAGGATCCTTCGCTTCCTGCCCGCCAGTACTGAGTCCACGTCCCGCGGCGGGCTTCGAGCGAACGGCCGCTTGAGCCTTTCGCCCGTGGCGGAGCATGGCCGCCTTGCCGCGCGCCATGGAACGACCGCGGTCGCTCGCATGGATTGCCCGCCGCACGCGAGGCGGGTTGCCCCAGCTGTTCGAACGACCTCCGCGACAGGAACCGAGCCGTTGCGTCGCGAGCGGCGAGCCGGGTTCCGCCGGTGGCCAAGCGCAGTGTCAACTCCAGGCGCTTGCCGCCTTCGGCGCGCACGTGGATGGGCGCTTCCATCGGCCACGCGCCTTCGCGCTTGGAACACGCGACCTTCGAACGCGCCTTCCTTGCGCCACGAGTCGCCGGCGAACAGGCCGCGGGCACCGCCCGATCGTTGTGCCTCCAACAGCCAGCGGCCGGGCGGCTCACCCGGCAGTTCGACCACGAGCGCGGCGCCACGCTGCAGCACCAGTTCGAGTTCGCTCGGTCCTTCCTCCGGTCAACATCCGATCAGCTGCGGCACCTGCTCGAGCGCGACAGCGGAGCGTCCGCCGAGGGGCGGCAGATGGCCGTCATGGAGCGGCGACAGTTCGAGCGCCGGACGGCCCGCGTGGTCGGATGTCCTGCCGCGACGGGTGGCTCGCGCGACGGACCTTGCCATGACCCGTGGCGAGGCGGATCGGATGGCCACTCGCGTCCCTGCGCGAGGGGCTGCCGCAGGGAGAAGGACCACGCCCATCCAGCCGTCGCAACGAAGCCGACGAGGCGGACGAACGCGGCACGCGAAGATGGATCGCGTTGCTTCAAGTCTCCGCCGGTGCGCCAGTGCGACGACAAGCAACCTCGACGCTGGCGCGACGCATGGATTCCACGGCGACTGCGTGGAGCGCGCCAAGGTTGGCGCGCCCATGGCAAGCGCGCGCCGCGGCGAAGGACCAAGGTCCGCTCAGGCGCCAGACTGGTTGCGACTCGACGGCACCACGAACGTCGCGAAGGTGTTGGACATGGCGACGAGGACGATCCCCAACGCCAACTGGAGCGCGTCGACCGGCATCTCGCGGCCGGAGAACACCGCCTCGAGCGAGGACTCGTTCGCCAGGAGCTGGTACGCGGCGTCGACCAGCGCCGGCAAGGAGATCGCCGCCGACCACACGCCGACGAGGGCGCAGCCCACCCGCGCCAAGTCGTGCGCGGAGAAGGAAGGCGGCCTGTTCGCCTGTTGCACGTCGGGCACCAACCTGCGGGCCACGGCCATGGGGAACAACCACAGAGCCACGGCCACGGCCAGGTGGGCGGCGCCGACCACATGCCAGGATCCGAACGGCGTCCCCTCCGGCGCGTCGCGAAAGGTCGCCGGGATGGTCGTGAACCACGGCACGCTTTTCAGCGCGAGCCACAAGGCGAACAAGCGCACGACCACTCCGAACAGCTGCTGCGGTGCCATCTCTCTGCTCTCCAGTGCGGCTCGAGGGCAGGACGGCCGGAAAGGCGGTCGCTGGTTCGAAGCCTGACCATGCGGACGATTCCAATAGGCCTGGACGCGCACAACGCGCGAGCCGGGTTCCCGATCGCGCACTTGGCCGCGCAGTTGACACGGCTCAGAGCGCGGGTCGCGTTGACACTAGGTACATGGCGCGAAGCCATGCAGGCAAGGGGATTCCAACAAGCCGCTCGCGTAGGCGAGCGTCGCGGGGACTACCAGCGCGCCAACGCGCGCTACGCTCTGGGCCCATGGACGAAGCGCTTCCCGACTGGCAGCCGAGCTTGCGCGGCGAGCGCATCGCCCTGCGGCCGTTGCGCGCTGAAGACCAGGCCGCGCTGCACGCGGCCGCGAGCGATCCGGCGATCTGGGCGCAGCATCCCGAGCCCGACCGCCACGAGCCCGAGGTGTTCGCGCGCTACTTCGCAGGCGCCATGCACAGCGGCGGCGCGCTGGCCGTCGTCGATCTAGCGACGAACGCGATCTTCGGCACCTCGCGCTATTACGACTGGAATCCGCGCGAGGCCACGGTCGTCGTCGGCTACACCTTCCTCGCCCGCACGCACTGGGGCGGCGCGACCAACGGCGAACTCAAGCGCCTGATGCTCGCCCACGCCTTCCAATGGGCGCGCACCGTCTTCTTCCACGTAGGCCCTGACAACATGCGCTCGCGACGCGCGCTCGAACGCATCGGCGCGCCTCGAACGCATCGTGGCGATGATGGTCATCGGCCAGCCAAGCCAGCGCATGGTGTTCCGCATCGATCGGCCGTCGGATGCGTGACTCGGGCGCGCGAGCCTCGGTCCTCGCGCCCTTCGCCGCGGCGCTTTGCCTCCCGGGCATCGTTCGCCTACCATCGCGAATACGGCGATCTTCCTCGTCGC
>JBEBCR010000058.1:0-7860 GCA_041157565.1 Planctomycetota bacterium
GGCTCGCGGTCGAGGCCCGACTTGACCAGCCAATTGACCGCGGCTCCCGAGGCGAAGGCGGTCACCACCGCCGCGATGGGCCGCAGGATGGTCATCACGGGGCCGAGCAGGCTCCACGACGCCGCGACGGAATCGACGCCGGTCTCCGGGGTGGAGATGGTGAACGCGCTCGTGGCGCCCTTGCTGGCGCCGCCTTTCCGCAAGGACAGCGCCACCGGCACGACCGAGCAGCTGCACAACGGCAGGGGCGCCCCCACGGCCGCGGCCCACGCCACCGACTTGAGGTCGTCGCCACCCATCTTGCGCGCCAACCAGGCCGTCGAGAGGTGGCGCTTGACCACCCCCGCGAGCAGGAAGCCGACCAGGAGCAGCGGCGCCATCTGCAGGTACAGGGACCACGACGAATCCAGCACGGCGCGCGCCTGCGGCAGGATCGCGTCGTAGCTCCCCATGCTGGCGGCGGTGATGCCGATGCCCAGCAAGACGGCGGCCAACTCGCGCAGCGGACGCTTGGCGCCGTGGAAGACCTCGGGTAGCAGGTCGCACAAGGCGACGTAGAGGAAGGTGCCAAGCGCGAAGCCCGTCAGGAGCGGATCGAGCTCCGGCGACCAGCGCAGCACGGAACCGCCGAGCAGCAGCCCCGCCGGTTCGATGAGCACGAACAGGAACAACCACGTCAGCGCCCGCGACAGCCGCATGCCGGCGAGGCGCAGCACCGTGGCGAGCGAGAATGTCTCGGTGGCCTTGTGCAGCAGGATCGAGACGACGAGCTGCGTGCTGGCGACGCCTCCGTCGAGCGCTCCCGCGTAGGCGAAGCCGGCGGTCAGCGCGTGCAGGCTCAGGCCGATGAAGGTCGCCACCCACAGCACGCGGTGCGGGTTCTCGTGCGCCCCCTCGCCAACGCCCGTGTGCCGATCGTGGTCGTGGTGGTGGTGCCCGTGGTGGTGCCCGCGCCCCTCGCGGCGCAACCACACGCGCTCCACCACGAACAGGACCAGCAAGCCCGCCAGGGCCGCCACCCACGGACCCGGACCATGCGGGACGGGACCGTGGTCGTGGCCTTCGTGGACCTCGCCCCCCGCCAGGTGCGGCAGGAGGTGCAGGAAGATGGTGCCGAGGAAGATCCCCGCCGCCAGCGCCACGAACAGGTGCAGCCCCCGCTCGGTCCACCGTCCCTGCAGGGGCAGCAAGGCCCCAAGGACGCCCGCCGCAAGAAGCAGCAAGGCCATGTGCGTGGTGGAGAAGCCGTCCACAGTGGGTGGGATCAGGGGGGGGGGGCGGTGGTGCCGCGGCCCCCCGCGCGGCGGGTATTTGTACGACTCGCGGCGGAGTCTTGGAAGGTGGGAGGAATCGCCGCCAACGCCGGGAGGCCCTTTGCGTACCGTGCGGCCGACGCGTTGCCGGCCCTTGGCGAGGAATCCTTGCCAAGCGCCCGGACGCGCGGACAATGCTCCCCCCCATGGTCGCGACCAGGCCCGGTTCGGGCGGCCGCAGAGCCGCCGTGCCGAAGCCTGCTCGGCGACCCGACTCGCAGCCATGATCGAAATCCACGACCTGTGCAAGGACTTCGGACCGCTACGCGCGGTCGATCGGATCAGCTTCCGCGTCCAAAAGGGCGAAGTGCTCGGCTTCCTCGGTCCCAACGGCGCCGGCAAGTCGACCACGATGAAGATGCTGACGGGCTTCCTCGCCCCCACCTCGGGCCGCGCCGCCATCTGCGGCCACGACGTGGCGACCGCGCCGCTCGAGGCCAAGCGCGCGCTGGGCTACCTGCCCGAGGGCGCGCCCGCGTACGGCGACATGACGCCCGCGGCCTTCCTCGACTTCATCGCCGACATCCGTGGGCTCGCCGGCGCCGACAAGGCGCAGCGGATCGCCTCAGTGGTCAAGAAGGTCAACCTCGAGGCGGTGCTGCACCAGCGCATCGAAACCCTGTCGAAGGGCTTCAAGCGCCGCGTCGGGCTGGCGCAGGCGATCCTGCACGACCCGCAGGTGCTCGTGCTCGACGAGCCGACCGACGGCCTCGACCCCAACCAGAAGCACGAGGTGCGCTCGCTGATCAAGGAGATGGCGCCGGGCAAGGCCATCGTGCTGTCGACGCACATCCTCGAGGAGGTCGAGGCGGTGTGCACGCGCGCCATCATCATCGCGCAGGGCCGCGTGCTCTACGACGGCACGCCCGCAGAGCTGGCCGCGCGCGGCCCGCTCGACTCCGTCTTCCGCTCGATCACCACCGGCGACAAGTTCGCCCAAGCCTCCTGAGCACGGCCGTGAAGCACACCCTCGTCCTCTTCAAGCGCGAGCTGTCCGGCTACTTCGCCACGCCGGTCGCCTACGTGTTCATCTTCTTCTACCTGGTCGCGATGGGCGCGCTGCCCTTCGGCCTCGGCGGCTTCTACGAGCGCGAGCAGGCCGACCTGCAGCCGTTCTTCGCCTTCCACCCCTGGCTCTACCTGTTCCTCATCCCGGCGCTGTCGATGCGCCTGTGGGCCGAGGAGCGCAAGAGCGGCACGATCGAGCTCCTGATGACGCTGCCCGTCACGATGGGCCAGGCGGTGATGGGCAAGTTCCTCGCCGCGTGGGCCTTCGCGGGCATCGCGCTCGCGCTCACGTTCCCCATGTGGATGACGGCCAACTACCTCGGCAACCCCGACAACGGCGTCATCTTCGCCAGCTACATCGGCAGCCTGCTGCTCGCCGGCGGCTACCTGGCGGTGGGCTCGTTCCTCTCCGCCCTGACGAAGAACCAGGTCATCGCCTTCGTGCTGACCTTCGTGTTCGGCCTGGTGCTCGTCCTGGCCGGCACGCCGGTCGTGCTCGACCCGCTGGCCTCGGCGGCGCCCTCGTCGCTCGTCGACGCGGTGCGCTCGTTCAGCTTCCTCTCGCAGATGAACACGATCACCTCCGGACTCGTCGACATGCGCGCGCTGACCTACTTCGGCTCGCTCATCGGCGCGTCGCTCCTCGCCAACGCCATCGTGCTCGACCTCAAGAAGGCCGACTGAGTCCACGGAGCCGCACACCATGAAGAACCTGATGTCCGCGACCGGGCTCGTCGTCGTCCTGGTCCTGTTCCTCGGCTTCAACCTGTTCACGGGCGCCGCGCTGACCAGCGCGCGCCTGGACATGACGGAGAACAAGCTCTACACGCTCTCGCAGGGCACGAAGAACGTGCTGGGCGCGCTGGAGGAGCCGATCACGCTGAAGTTCTACTTCTCCAAGGGCCTCGCGCAGCAGGCCCCGGGGATCGTCTCCTACGCGCAGCGCGTCGAGGAGCTGCTCGGCGAGTACGAAGCCGGGAGCGGCGGCAAGCTCGTGCTCGAGGTCAAGGATCCCGAGCCGTTCTCCGACACGGAGGACGAGGCCGTCGCCTCGGGCCTCAAGGGCGTCCCCGCCACGAGCGCGGGCGACATGCTGTACTTCGGCCTGGTGGGCACGAACTCGACCGACGGCACCGAGATCGTCGAGTTCTTCCAGGACGGCCGCGAGGAGTTCCTCGAGTACGACCTGACGCGCCTCGTGCACAACCTCGCCAAGCCCAAGAAGAAGGTCGTCGGGATCCTGACGGCCCTGCCGTTGGACGGCGATCCGATGGCGCGCTTCACGAACCCGCGCGCCGCCTCGGAACCGTGGTTCATCCTCGAGTACCTGCGCCAGTCGTTCGACGTGCGCATGCTCCCCGCCGGATCCGAGACCTTCGACGCCGACCTCGACGTGCTCGTGGTCGTGCATCCGCAGAACCTGTCCAAGCGCACGCAGTGGGCCGTCGACCAGCACGTGATGAAGGGCGGCAAGGCGCTGGTCTTCGTCGACCCGATGTTCGAGGAGCAGCAGGTCCCCGAGGATCCCTCGAACCCGATGGCGGGCATGATGGCCGACCGCTCCTCCGACCTCGCCGACCTGCTGGGCGCGTGGGGCCTCGAGATGAACAAGGAGGAGGTCGCCGCCGACAAGGACCTGGCGCTCAAGGTCCAGTGGCAGACCGGCCCGATCGAGTACGTGGTGTGGTGGTCGGCGCGCGGCGACAAGGACACGTTGTCCAAGGACGACCTGACGACCGCCGAGATCGACCAGCTCAACTTCGCCACCACCGGCGTCCTGAAGAAGAAGGACGGCGCCACGACGACCATCGCGCCGCTCGTGACGACCACGAAGAGCTCGATGCGCGTGCAAAAGAGCAAGCTGCAGTTCGGACCGAACCCGCCGGAGCTGCTCGAGTCGTTCCAGTCCGAGGACGCCGCGCAGGTCGTGGCCGCCCGCGTCAGCGGCCCGGCGAAGAGCGCCTTCCCCGACGGCCGCCCCAAGAAGGACGACGGCTCCGAGGAGCCGCCCGTCGAATCCACCAAGGAGTCCGGGGGCATCAACGTCGTGGTCGTCGCCGACGTAGACGTGCTGACCGACCGCCCGTGGGTGCGCGTCCAGAACTTCTTCGGCCAGAAGGTGGCCGTGCCGCAGGCCGACAACGCCACCTTCGTGTCGAACACGGTGGACAACCTGGCCGGCAGCACGGACCTGATCAGCCTGCGCTCGCGCGGCCGCTCGATCCGACCCTTCGACGTCGTCGCCGACATGAGGAAGGACGCCGAGGCCAAGTTCCGCGTCCGCCAGAAGGAGCTCGAGGCGAAGCTCAAGGACGCCGAGGCGAAGATCGCCGAGCTGCAGGCCAACAAGGACGCGGGCTCGGCCCTGATCCTGTCGCCCGAGCAGGAGGCCGAGATCGCGCGCTTCCGCGACGAGCGCGTCAAGACCCGCAAGGAGCTGCGCGCCGTCAAGCGCGAGCTCGAGAAGGACATCAAGGGCCTCAAGACGAGCCTCGTGCTGGTCAACGCGGCCCTCGTGCCGCTGCTCGTGGCCATGGCGGGCGTGCTCGCCTGGCGCGTGCGGCAGAAGAAGATGATGCAGGCGCGCGCCGCCGCGCGCCGCGGCTCTTGACCCGGCGGAGCATCGACATGGACAAGAAGACACTCATCGGTTTGTCGCTCGCCGCCGCGGCCCTCGTCGGCGGAGCGGTGTACTTCCAGCGCGACGCGGAGACCACCGAGTCGGCGCTGGAGGGCAAGGACTCGCTGGCGCCCGAGCTCGCGCGGCGCGTCAACGAAGTGGCCGAGGTGCGCGTGGTGCGCAACTCCGGCTCGTACACGCTGAAGAAGGCCGGCGACGGCTGGGGCCTCGCCGAGAAGGGCGGCCATCCGGTCGAGACCTCGACGGTCAGGAAGGCGCTGCTCGTGCTGCGCGACATGAAGCGGCTCGAGAAGAAGACCGCCGACCCCGCCAGGCACGCGCAGCTCGACCTCGCCGACCCCGCCGCGGACGGCTCCAAGTGCGTGCGCATCGACCTGCTCGACGCCGCGGGCGCCACCATGGCGTCCGTGCTCGTCGGCAAGCAGCTCGACCAGAAGAACGCCCTGTCGTCGAACCGCACCTACGCGCGCCTCGCGGGCGAGGACCAGTGCTGGCTGGTCAGCGGCAAGGCCGAGTTCTTCGAGTCGTCCGTCGACTGGCTCGAGAAGAAGATCGTCGAGGTCAAGCGCGACCGCGTGCGCAAGGTCGAGATCGTCCATCCCGACGGCGAGCGCTTCGACATCTCGCGCCCGGACAAGGCGACCAGCGACTTCGCGCTGGCCGAGATCCCCGAAGGCAAGGAGCCGAGCTACGCCGGCGCGCCCGGCGCCGTCGCCTCGGCGCTGGAGTGGGTCAACCTCGAGGACGTGGCGCCCGTCGCCAGCATCGACTTCGCCACCGGCGCCGGCCCCGTGGCCACCTTCACCACCTTCGACGGCGTCGTGGTGCAGGTGACGACCAAGGACCAGGACGGCAAGAGCTGGGCGCGCTTCGAGGCGCGCTACGAGGCTCCGGCCGAGGCCGCGCAGGGCCCCGCCCCCGCTCCCGCCGAGGGCCAACCCGCGCCCGAGGATCCGGCCAAGGTCGCCGAGGCCGCGCGCGCCGAAGTGGAGAAGCTGCAGGCGAAGCTCTCCGGTTGGGCATACCAGATCTCGAGCTACAGCCGCTCGAACTTCGGCAAGAAGAAGGCCGACGTCCTGAAGGACAAGGCGCCGGCCGGCTCGGGCGAAGGTGGCGGCGAGGCCGCGCCCCTGGACGACGGGATGGGCGGCGAGGACAAGCCCGTCATCATCCCCGACACCCTGCCGAAGGAGATCCAGGACCAGATCAAGGCCCACCAGGAGTCGATCGGCAACAAGGTGCAGGTCGGCGGCGGCAAGCCGGCCGAAGGCGCCCTGCCTGAAGGCTCGCACGTGCACGCCGACGGCACGGTCCACCAGGGCTCGCACGACGGCCACGACCACGCGACCCCGCAGGGCGAGTCGAAGCCGCAGGCGGACGACGCGGGCGCGAAGCCGCGGCACTAGCGTCCGCGCGCGGGCGAGCGACCTGCGCGGCCCGTCGCCCCCGGCCGGGGTCGACGGGCCGCGCCGCTTCCCAACCGCCCCGCGGCGGGCGGCCCCGTCAAGTTGCCTTGACTAGTCCGCGCCTTGGTCCGGCGCGCCACGCTTGTGCGCCGACACGCAACGCTCGCCGGCGACGAACCAGCGCAACGGCAGGTCGGCTGCGCGCGCGATGCCGATGCGCGCTCCGCGCAGGCTCGGCGGCGGCGCGGCGCGCTGCAGCACGAAGACCCGCGCGTCGGGCGCGCAGGCGTCGAGCCCGTCGTCCGAGCTGGAGATCCAAAGCGCGCGCGCGAGGTTGCCCGGTCCGCGGCACAACTCCTCGTCGGCGGGAGTGGCGCCCGGGCGCGCGGCGAGCCGCGTCCCGCGCATGCGATCGAGGCCTTCGACGGGCCGCAGCGCGCGCACGAGCACCGCTTCGCCGCGCCCCGCCGGGCCCGTGGCGAAGTTCGCGCACGAGTGCAGCCCGTGGCTCCTGTAGACGTACAGCACGCCGCCTTGGGCCCACATCGAGGAGTTGCGCGGCGTGGGGCCGCGGAAGGAGTGCGAGGCCGGGTCGTCCTGCAGGTAGGCCTCGACCTCGACGACCACGCCCGCGCGCGGGCCCTGTTCGTCGAGCGCGACCAGCGTGCAGCCGAGCAGCGCGCGCGCCACCTCGACGGCGCCGCGCAGGAACTGCTCGCGCCCCCAGCGCGAGCCGGGCGCCAGGTCGCGCGCCGTGGCCGAGCTCACCCCCGGCCGCCAGCCGCCTTGCGCGGGGCCGCCCGCTCCTTCTTCCACACGAGCAGGTGGTTGAAGCCGCGCAGGAAGAAGTTCCCCTCCTCAGCGGCCTTGTGGAAGTTGGGCTTCTCGAGCTTGCGGTTGCCGCGCACCACGGCCATCTGGTCGACCGGGCGGAAGCCGCGCGCCTCGCACATGGCCGACAGGCGCGCGCCGATGGGCACGAAGCCCCTGGTCTTCTTCCAGGTGTCGGACACGTACAGCGCGAAGTAGCGCCGGTCCTTGAGCACGCGCTCGACCTCGGCCAGCACCGCGTCCATCGCCTCGAAGTACGAACCGTCGAAGGCGTCGAGCTCGCCGATGCACTCCTCCTCGCCGCTGTACTCGAGGTGCGTCGAGTAGGGCGGATCCATGAAGACGAAGTCGACCTTGCCGTCCTCGAGCGGCAGCTTGCGCGCGTCGGCGCGGAAGATGTCCGCGCGCTGCGGCTGCAGGTCGTAGCCGAGCGCGCGGCGCCCGAGGCTGCGCGCCACGTCCATCGTCGTGCCACCGCCGCAGAACGGATCGACGACCAGGTCGCCTTCGCGCGTGTAGCGCTGCAGCAGGTTCCACACGACCCACGCCGGCGTGGCGCCCGCGTAGCCCGGCGTGCCCATGGGCGCGTCGGAGTACTGCTGCGACGGGTAGTACCAAAGCGTGGTCGTCTGCAGCTTCAGCGCCGGGCGCTCGGGGCGAC
>JBEBCR010000059.1:0-21734 GCA_041157565.1 Planctomycetota bacterium
TGTAGCATCTTCGCCCTCGAAAGAGGCTCGGTGCCCCGGTGGCGGAATTGGCAGACGCGCAGGCTTGAGGTGCCTGTGGGCTAATCACCCTTGCTGGTTCGATCCCAGTCCGGGGCACCAACCTTGCCCGCCCGAGCCATCCAGCCGAGGGCTGGAGCCTGGAACTACTGCGGCAGCGGCGCCAAGGCGCGCACGCCCAGGTCGAAGCGCTTCGGATCGAGCTTGACCACCGCGGCGATGCCGCGCATGCCCGACAAGTAGGCGAAGTGGCGCTCCCTCTCGGCCAAGAGCCGCGGCACCTGCTCCTCGCGGATCGACTTCTCCATCGCGTCCAGTTGCGGATCGACCACGTCGTCGACCTGTTTCTGCACTTCCGCGGATAGGCGACCGCGCTGCTGGCCGGGGAAGCGTTCGCGCAGCACCTTGTCCTCGAGGCTGGCGCGCTGCGTGCGCCAGTCGACGACGATCGAGTCCTCCACCGCGCGCCGCGCGCCTTGGCGCAGGATCGGGACCAGCGTGCGTGGATTGGCGTACGCCAGCAGCTGGCCGCCGCTGGGCATGGTGCGGACCAGCCCCAGGAAGCCCGGGTCGTCGGCGAGCTGGCGATGCGCGCTCGTGCGCCGCGTGTAGGTCGAGATCACCTGCTCGAGCATGCCGATGTGGTTGCTGATGATGACCACGTCCTCGACATCGCAGGTCAGGATGGAGCCCGTGCCCGGCACGAAGCGCGACCAGAACTCGCGCACGCTGAAGCCGTACAGCGGCCGCTTGAAGTAGCCCGGCTGCCCAGGCTGGCTGCCCTGCAGGCCGAACTTGGCCGAATTCGTACCGATGGTGTCGCGCAACGCCACCAGCGGCGCGAGATTCCTGGGCCAGAGGATCAAGGCCCACGCGGGCGTCGGCTGCCCGTCGTTCGGGGGGGCGTCGACCTCCGTGGCGTAGTCGTTGGGACGCACGATGAATGCGGCCCGATCCTTCAACGCGCCCTCCACTTCGGTCACGAGGGCTTCCAGGGTCTGGTACTTGCCCGTGTTGCGGAACAAGTCCTCCATGTTGGTGCGCAACGCCGGTTCCATCGACGAGACGATGGCGCGCAGCGCGTCGGCGGCGGGCAGGCGCGCGTAGGCGAAGAAGGCCGCGTCGGCCGGCGCGCCGCGCGCCGCCTCGCCAAGCAGCTCCTCCTCGTCGAAGCCGCGGGCGCGGTAGATGCGCGACATCTCGGCGGTCACCGACTCGGTCGAAAGTTCGCCATGGAGGTCGAGCTTGAATTGCTCGGCCAGATCGATCGTGCCGACGACGTTCCTGGCGGCTGGCAGCTGGAAGAAGCGCCCCAGCAGGGCCTCGCCGAACTCCTGCGAGGCTGGATTGGGCATGGGCCCCTTGAGCTGCAACGCGTCCTGCAGCTTGCGCAAGTTGACGTACAGCTCGAACTCGTCGCGCAGGGCGTTGCGCTCGGCGTTGTGCACGTGGTCGAAGTAGATCGAGCTCTGGAAGAAGCTGTCCGCGAAGGAGTTCGCCTGCAGCGCGAAGGCCTGTTCCAGCAATTCGTCGTTGGTGGAGACCATGACCACGTCGCGCAGGCGCGCCACGTGCAGGGTGCGCGGAAGACCGGCCCCCGCCAGCGAGTGCCAACGCTCTCCCTTCTTGACCTGCAGGCCCTGCGCCGCGAGCCCCAAGGCGTCGGCATGGTCGAGGGCCGCGATGGCCAGCTTGCCCATCCAGTTGCAGCGGCCATAGGCGCACCAGTCCACCTTCGCCAGGTCCGGGCCGCGGAAGTAGCCGGCCACGGCCAGATCCTCGCCGCCGAAGACGTCGATGGGATCCTGGCCCAAGGGCAATTGCTCCGAGACTTCGCGCAGCCGCGCGAGCGACCGATCCAAGTCCAGCGCCTTGGCCAGCTCCCGCTTCTGCGGACTGTCCATCCAAGCGCGCCAAGCATCCCAGCGATCGAGGCGCGGCTGCGCGGCGAGGTCGGGGAACTCTCCGAAGGCCCTCCGCAGTTGGGAGCGCGAGGCGTAGAAGTCGACGTCGCGCGGCACGAGCGCGGCGACGTCCGCCTCCAGTTCGCCTTCGAGCGGGTTGAACACGAAGGTGGAGAAGGCGAAGTAGCCCGCGAAGGCCACGACGCCCGCGCCGATGGCGGCGATCTTCAGGATCCTCTTCTTGGCGCTCATGGGTGTGGGCGCGCCGGACGCGCCGCGAAGGCGGACGTCGGGCGGCGGGGCAGCTTAGCGGGGCGAGGTGGCGACAGGCAGGGCCGAACGCGCCGGAAGCGGCCGCTGGGGCCCTTCCCGGATCGCGTCCCGCCCTCCAAGGACCCGGATGGACGCCAAGGGACGCTTCCGTCTTCCCGCGAAGCTTGCGCGCCAAGCCTCGGAGGGGCGACAATCGCCCCAATGCGGCCCAACAAGCAGGTCGGCGCCATCGCCCTGTCCACCACCCTCGCCCTCGACGCGCGAGCCAAGGAACTGATCGCCAAGGGGCGCGACGTGGTCAACATGTCGGTCGGCGAACCCGACTTCGACGCGCCGCCCGCGGTGCAGGAGGCGGCCGTGGCCAGCGTGCGTGGCGGCAAGGTGCGCTACACGCCCGCCGAGGGCACGCCCGCCCTGCGGCAGGCGATCGCCAAGCACCTGAAGGAGACGCGCGGGCTTGAGTACCAGCCCGCCGAGATCACCGTGTGCCACAGCGCCAAGCACGCGCTGTCGGGAACGCTCCTGTCGCTGATCGAGCCGGGCGACGAGGTGCTGATGCTGCTGCCGGCGTGGGTCAGCTACGTCGAGATCGTGCGCTACGCCGGCGGGACGCCCGTGCTGGTCAAGCCGCGCGCCGACCTCGGGCCTGACCTCGCCGCCATCGAGCGCGCCATCGGCCCGCGCACGCGCGGCTTGCTGCTCAACTCGCCCTGCAACCCGACGGGCTACACGCTGACGCACGCCGAAGTGCGCGCCCTCGCCGCGCTGGCCGAGTCGCGCGACCTGTGGATCGTCTCCGACGAGATCTACAGGCGGCTCGTGTACGAGGGCGAGGGGAACTTGTCGCCCGCCTCGATCTCGCCGGCGCTGCGCGCGCGCACCGCCATCGTCGACGGCGCGTCCAAGGCCTTCGCCATGACGGGCTACCGCATCGGCTTCGTGGCGGCGCCGGCGCCCGTCGCGGCGGCCGTCGGCCGGCTGCACAGCCAGTTGACCGGCTGCCCCAACGCGGTGTCGCAGGCCGCCTACCTGGCGGCGCTGTCGGCCGAGCCGCCGGAAGTGGCGCGCATGTGCGCCGAGTTCCAGAAGCGCCGCGACCACCTCGTCGCCGGACTCGCCAAGATCGGCCTGCCGACGCCGGTGCCGCGCGGCGCGTTCTACACGTACTCCGACATCTCGGCCGTGTGCGACGAGCGCGGCTCCAAGGGCTTCTGCGAGGACCTGCTCGAACAGGAGAACCTCGCCGTCGTCCCCGGCTCGGCCTTCGAACTCGACGGCTGGATCCGCCTGTCGTACGCGACCTCGCTCGAGCAGATCGACCGCGCCCTCGAGCGCCTCGGCCGCTTCGTCTCCCGCCGCCGCCAGCGCGCGACTCCCGCCTCGCGCTGAGCGGCGCGGCCCGAGACGTCAAACCAATTTGACATTGAGCGCGCGAGCGAGGTTGCGCCCCACGGCTCCCACTCGGCCCTTCTCGACGCGCACGAACCAGACCTTGTCGCCCGCCGCGCGCCTCAGCTTGCCTTCGGCGGAGTGCGAGATGAACCCCGTGCATGCAAGCACCAGGTCCACGCCCTCCTTCCTCAGCCGCTCGCCGGCCGAGTCCAGTCGCTTGGGATTCAGGAGCACCATGTCGATCGAGGCGAAGTCGAACTCCTCCTGCAGTCGCGCGCGCAGCTGCTGGTCGTTGCGGTTGCCGATCCACAGCACGCGCTTGCCCTTGACCTTGGCGAGCAGCGCGGCGGGCCAAGCGCTCGGCTCCGCCTCGTGATCCTCGACCTCGTGCTCGTCCACGCGGGGCTCGGAGCGCGCGGCTGCGGCCGGCGCGACCGCCGCCTTGGGCAGGGCCGCCAACTCCTCGTGCAGCTTCTTCCAGCGCGCGCGCGCCGAGCGACCGAGGTCGACCCTCTGGCCCTTGAGGTCGGGCCCCAGCGCGAGGAAGTCCACCCTGCGCGACGAGATCTCCTGCGACAGCCTCGGATTGGGCAGCAGGTCCCCCAGGCCCAGCGCCGCCTGCAGCCACACGGCCAGGGCATGGCCCTTGGGCGTCGAAGCCAGCGACTTGAGCAGCCGGCTCTTCTCCCTCTTGTCGCGCTGCTTCTTCTGGTCCCAACCGCACGCGGCCGCCCACGTGCCGCGCGGCGCGTGCTCGGGATCGAGCAGGGTCGACAGGCCCTTGGGCAGGTCGCGGCCGTGCCGATCGACCAGCCAACGCAGCCGCCCCATGCACGCGCCCCACGCGTCGTGCTCGCCGCCACGCAGCCAACGCATGCATCGCGCATGGTCCTCGACCACGTCGAAGAGCTCCGCCAGTTGCGCGGCCGAGGGACGCGACGGCTCCTCGAGCTTCTCCTGGCGCAACGCGTGCACGCTCGTCTCCAGCGGGCCGGAGAGGCGCGCCAGCTCCTGCTTGATGCGCGCCATGCGCGCGGCGCCATCGGGAGGCGCCGGCTCGAGGGCTGGCGCATCGCGCCAACCCTCCTCGTCCTCCTTGCGCTGCGCCGCCGAGGCGAGAATGGCCTCCAGGCTGGCGCGCGCATGGGCCGCGACCGCCGCCCAGGTGGACGGGGGCCGCTCGGGCTCGTGCCCGGGGGGGAAGTCGGCTTCCGCGGGGACGCAGTCGAGGCGCAGGGCGTGCACGCTACCCGGCCAACCGACCTTCCCGACCGCGCCGAGGCGCGCGGCGAGCCGCGCCACGCGCTTCTCGACCTTGGCGTCTCGGCGCGAGTCGTCCTGCAACTGGCGCGCGCTGGCGATCCACTCGGTCAGCTTGAGGCGCTGCCGCACCGGCGCGACCGCGGGCAGCGCGGGCAAGTAGTGGTCGATCTGCTGTTCGAGCGCCTCGAGATCCTCGAGCAGCTCCTGCTTGGACCGCGCGGGGGCGACGGCCGACGCCGATGGACGCTCGGTGGCGGCCGCCGCGCCCGAATCCTCCGCGACGGGCCGCCGAGCGGCTGGCGGAGTCGGCGCGACCGGCGGGACGAGGGGCTCGACAACGGGCGGCTCCGGTGCGCGCGACGGCTCGACCACCTCGGTGGTGGCTTTGGTGGCGAGTTCCTCGATCTCGTCGCGCGGCGCGTCGACGACCCCGCGCAAGGGCCCCTCCAGCGCGGCGAGGTCGATCTCGAAGCGACGCTCGACCTCGACGTCCGGCAGCCTCGCGGCCGGGGCGGCGGCGAGGGCGCGCGCCATCAATTCGCGCGCAAGCTGCGAAGGCAGCATCTTCGCCAGCGCGTCCTCCAGCGCGTCGCGCTTGTCGACTCCTCGGCCGATCCAGCGTTCGTCGCCGCTCGAGACGAGCACTTCGGTCCAGCCGCGCCGGCGAAATCTGGCGCGGTAGTCCATCTCGCGCAGCAGCGCGACGAGCGCGGAAGTGGCGACATCCATGGGCGGGAGCAGCTCGAGTGGCCGAGGCGGAGCGAAGGCGGGAAGCGCCCACGCACCGCATCCACCTATCGGACGGCGCCCGCCCGGGACTGCAACCGACCCCGGACGCAACCGCTACGGGGCGCCGCTGGGCCGACCTCGGGGCGGGGACAGCGGGTCGGCCACCCCGAGCAGCAGCCAATTGGAGCGCGCCTCGTCCAAGGACAGGCGGTTGGCGCCGCCCTCGAGGTCGGGGCGGCGCGCCTGCAGTCCGTCGTCCTCCCAGCCGCAGCGCGGGCAGATCTCGTAGGAACCGGGCGGTTCGCGGAGCGCGGCCAGGCCGCAGCACGGGCAAGGACGCGGGGACTCTGCTCGGGCGGCATCCATCGTGGTTGGTCGCGAGCATAGCGCCTTGGCGCGGCGCGCGCGGGCTTCGTATCTTCGCGCCATGCTTTCCACAGCGCTGTTCGCGTGCGCCAGCCTCGCCATGGCCGACGAGGCGCAGCTGTTGCGCCGCGCCCAGGAACACCTCGCCGCCGCGCGGCTCGACGAGGCCGCGGCGACGCTCCTCGAGGTGCCCGCGGACGCGCGCGGCTTCGAATGGCGGCACCTCGACCTCGCCTTGTTCTGCGCGCGCAGCTCGCAGGTCTCGGCGCCCTTGTCGGCGACGACGCGCTGGGGCTGCTCGGGCACGGTGCTGGCGCTGGACCATTCCCCCGACGGACGCCTGCTCGCCGCGGGCTACGACGACGGACGCGCGCTCCTGCTCGACGCCAAGGGCGGCGAGGCCATCTCCGTGTGCGCCACGCACAAGAGCCCGGTGCGCTCCCTGTGCTTCGCCCCCGGCGGCGAGATGCTCGCCGTCGGCCACGAGGACGGCACGCTGCGCCTTCACGCCCTCGATGGAACGCGCCTCGCCGAATGCCAAGGCGGCGAGCGCGCGCAACTGGCGCTGGCGACGCGCGGCGCTCGGCTGGCCTCGCTGTCGCTCGACGGGCTGCTGCGCGTGCACGACATGGACGACGCGCGGCTCGTCGTCGCGCTGCGCGGCTTCGCCGCCGCGCCGCTCTCCATGGCGTGGTTGTCGGACGACGAACTGGCCGTGGGCGAGGAAGGCGGGCGCGTGCGCGCCTGGCGCGTCGCCGATGGCGACCCGGGGCGCGAGTGGCCGGCGCTGCAGGGCAAGGCGCAGGCCTTGCTCGTCATGGGCGAGCGCTTGTGGGCCGCGGGCGACCTCGCCCCGCTTTCGAGCGCGGCGCTCGACGCCACGGGCGAGTGGCGCGCGACGGCGGGACCGAGGAAGGCCGTCGTGGCGCTGGCGGCTGCGCCGGACGGCGCGCGCCTGGCGGCGGGACTGCTCGACGGGCGCGTGTGGCTCGTCGACGCGGCCACGGCCCAGCCGGTCATGTCGCTCGCCCCCGTCGATGGCGCGCTGCACGCGCTCGACTTCGACGCCAGCGGCGCGCGCCTCGCCATCGCCGCGGGCCCTGGCGCGATCCACGTGGTCGAGACCACCATCGTCGGCGCGCGCCGGGCCCAGCGCGACCCGCTGCCCCCGCTGCCCGACCTCGCGGCCGCGCGCGCGCTGCGCGGACACGAGTTGGAGAAGCTGCTGCTCGCCCATCTCGCGCGCGACAACCGCACCAAGGCACACTGGCTGCGCGTGCAGGAGCTCGCCGACGACGGGATGGCGCGCTTCCCGACCAGCGGGCGGATGGCGACCGCCGCCGGCGCGGCGCGACTGCGCGCCGGCGATCCGCAGGCCGGGCTGGAGCTCTTGGCGCAGGCCAAGGAGCTCGACCGCGGGCAGGCGCCCACGCTGGCCTTCCACGCGCTGGCGCTGGCGCGCTGCGACAAGGGCGACGAGGCGCGCGAGGCCTGGAAGAGGCTCCTCGTCGTGCTGAAGGAGGAGCGCTGGCGCGACGACGTCGACATGCAGTCGCTGCGCGACGAAGTCGAGAGTTCGCTGCCGCCGCCCGAGAAGAAGGCGCGGCCCGCGCGCAAGCCCGCCGACCTCGGCGGGCGTTGAGCGCCGGCGCGCCTCGCGGTCAGGCGTCGCCCGCAGCCAGCGGCGCCGGCGGCTTCACGCGGCGACGGCGCTCGGTGAGCGACAAGAGGAAGGCCTTCAGGTCGGCCTTCTCCTCGTCTTCGAGGAAAAGCTGCTTCAGGAGCGGCGACTTGCTCGGGAACAGCGGATCGTCCTTCTGGTCGGCGCGGCGCGGCGGACGCGGCATGCCGGCGTTGTACATGTTGAGCACGCCGTCGAGGTCGAACTGCCCGTTGTGCATGTAGGGCGCGGTGCGTCCGAGGTTGCGCAGCGAAGGCGTGCGGAACCGCCCCACGTCGGCCGGATCCCTGGTCTGTTCGTACCGGCCAAGGTCCTGCAGCTCGCGTCCGTAGTAGGTCAGCCCGGCGTTGTGGAAGAGCTCGTCGGACAACAGCGGTCCGTTGTGGCAGTTGAGGCAGCGCGCCTTGGTGCGGAACAGGTGCAGTCCGCGCAGCTCGGCGTCCGACAGCGCCTCGTGGTCGCCCTCGAGGAAGTCGTCGAACGCGCTGGAGCCGTCGGAGACGAAGGTGCGCTCGTACGCGGCGATGGACGCTGCCACGTGCTCCATGGCGATCGGCCCGGGACCGAAGGCCGCCTCGAAGCGCTCGCGGTAGCCGCGCGAGCCCGACAGGAACGCCACCACCGCCTCGAAGTCGGCGTCCATCTCGGCCGGGTTGGACAGCACCGCCAGCGCCTGCTCCTCGAGGCTCGCCGCGCGGCCGTCCCAGAACCAGCTCCGGCGCGAGCCCGTGTTCAGCAGCGCGGGCGCGTTGCGCTTGAGCGGCCTGGCGTCCTTGCCGAGGCTCGTCGCGCGGCCGTCGGCGAAGCCCAGCTCGGCGTCGTGGCAACTGGCGCACGACATCTGGCCGGTGCCCGACAGGCGCCCGTCGAAGTACAGGTGCTCGCCCAGCTCGACGCGCGCGGCGAGCCGCGGATCCTCGTCGGGCGCGGGGCGGGCCACGAGTCCCAGCTCGCGATGCTCGACCCCTGCGTCGAGCACGGGCGCCGGCCACTCGGCGGGGGCGCGCGCGTAGAAGCGGCGCAGCTCCGCGATCGACTCGACGTGGTCGCCGGCCACGCTCGCCACCGAGGCCGGCGAGGCGGCCGCGGCCTGCGTCGGCGCCGACGAACCGTCCGTCGCCGAGCAGGCGCACGCGAGGCAGGCGGCCAGGAGCGACGCGAGACGAGCGCGGATCATCGCGCCTTCACCTCGTAGGCGTTCTTGGCCTCGGCGAACTCGGCGCGCGCCACCTCCTGCACCTTCTGCAGCACGGCCTCGTCGTTCGTGTCGGCGTAGACGTAGAACTTCCACAGGTCGCGGTAGCCGCGCTCGAGGTCGGCGAGGCGCGGCACGCGCGCCGAGTGCTCGGACAGCGGTCGCACGCCGGGGACGCCCGGCCAGCGCACGTGCATGCGCGCCTCCTTGAGCTGCATCGACTTGGCCGGGCAGTACACGATCACCTCGACCTCCTTGCCGGTGGCGAAGCGCACCAGCTCGGAGATGCGCGCCTCCGCCTCGGCGCGCGCCTTGGCGCCGCCGGGCGCGAAGAAGCGCTGCACCAGCGACTCCTGCACGCCCTCGTTCTCCCAGCGCGGGAACACGCAGGCGCGCTTGGGCAGGCGCCGGTCGCGGAAGCGCCGCACCAGCGAGCGCACGCGCTCCTTCGCCGGCCGCGGCGCCTTCTCGACGGATCGCTCGAGCAGGTCGAGCACCGACTCGTCGGTCTTGTCGTAGAAGTCCGCCTCCTTGACCGCCCCGCAGGCGAGCGCCGCCTCGACGGCGCGCGCCACCAGCGCGCCCGCCGCCACCTTGGCGTGGTGGTAGTACACGCGCTCGCTGAAGTAGTAGCGCGCCTCCAGCATGCGCACGACCTCCGACAGGATGTCCTCGCGCAGGAGGTCGTGCTTGGCGAGGTCGATGTACAGGTTGCCGCTGGCGCGATCGACCTTGAGGTAGCTGACGACGCGCTCGTCGACCGACAGGCGCAGCCCGGTGAAGTACGCGTCGCGCGCCAGGTAGTCGAGGATGTCCGAGGCGATCGTGCCGCCGACGATCTGGCGCCAGCACGGCGGCACGTCGCGGCCGCCGCCCGCCTCGAGCACCGCCAGCACGTCCTCGAGCACGCCGAGATCCTTGAGGGTCGCGCCCAGCGCCGTGCCGCTCGACAGCAGCTCGCGGAAGCGGTACGGCAGGTCGTGGCGCCCGAAGATGCCGTCCTGGTCCTCGATCGAGTGGCCGAAGGGCACGTGCGTGGCGTCGTGGACCAGCGCGGCGAGGCGCACGACGCGCGCCTCCTCCTCGGACACGCCCACGCAGGACTTGGGGTCGAGCTCGGCCGACAGGTTGGCGGCGTCGACGATGCGCTGCGCCATGTGCAGCGAACCGATCGAATGGTCGAAGCGCGTGTGCACCGCGCCCGGGTAGACGAGGTAGGCGGTGCCGAGCTGCTTGACGCCGCGCAGGCGCTGCATCTGCGGCGTGTCGAGGACACGCATCTCCTCGTGGGTCAGGTGGATGTCCCCGTGCACGGGGTCTCGCACCACGCTGTAGCGCTTGCGTCCGGACATTCCCGCCCAGTGTAGCGATCCGGAAACTTCTTCCGCCCTCGAGCCCGCCCCGCGGCGCGGCGGCTCAAGACGGCCCGCTCCCGACGCCGATCCACGGGGGGATCCCCATGGACATCAGCACCCTCATCGGAACCGTCCTCTGCCTGGTCTTCGTCTGGTGGTCCATGGCGCTGGGAGGCGACATGAGCCTCTTCTGGGACACGCCCTCGGCCATCCTGGTCGTCGGCGGCACCGTGGCGGTGGTGCTGATGAACTTCACGCTGTCGGACATGGGCGTCGTCGGCAAGGCGGTGGCGCGCAGCTTCCTCGTCAAGCTCCCCACGCCCGACGAGCAGATCGAGAAGATCATCGAGTACGCCAACCTCGCCCGCCGCGAGGGCCTGCTCGGCCTCGAGTCCAAGGTGGCCGAGATCAAGGACCCGTTCTTCGCCAAGGGCATCCAGTGCCTGGTCGACGGCTTCTCGCCCGAGACCGTGCGCGGCATCCTCGAGCTCGACACGAACGTGATGCGCCAGCGCCACGCGCACGGCAAGAAGATGCTCGAGACCTTCGCCACCTTCGCGCCGGCCTTCGGCATGATCGGCACGCTGATCGGCCTGGTGCAGATGCTCGCCAACATGAGCGACCCGAGCCAGATCGGCGCGGGCATGGCGGTCGCGCTGCTGACGACGTTCTACGGCGCGGCGATGGCGAACATGATCTTCCTGCCGCTCGCCGGCAAGCTCGACCTGCGCGCCAAGCAGGAGGCGGCCCTCCGCTCGCTGGTCATCGACGGCGTGCTGGCGATCCAGGTCGGCGAGAAGCCGCAGATCATCCGCGAGCGCCTGGTGAGCTTCCTCAAGCCCTCGCAGCGCCAGAAGGCGGCCTGAACCATGGTGGAGTTCGTCGAGGAGGATCCGCCGGGCGCGCCCGAGTGGATCGTCACCTTCAGCGACATGGTGTCGCTGCTCGTGACCTTCTTCGTGCTGCTCCTGACGTTCTCGTCGACTTCGACCAAGGCGGTGCCGAGCTCGGACAGCAAGACCCCCATCGGCCTGTTCGAGAGCAGCGCCAAGGCGGTCGCGGCGCGCCAGATCGAGCTGATGACGCGCGACCAGACCGACTACGCGCTCGGCAGCATCGCGCCGCACGCGCGCGGCGCCGAGGACCTGCTGCAGACGGTGGTCGACATGGGCCGCAAGCTGCGCCCGGGCGAATTGCCGCTCGACGTGCTGTCGGGCGGCGCCACCTGGCGCCTGCGCTTCCAGCCGGACGCCGCCTTCGCCACGGGCTCGAGCGAACCCGGATCCGCCCTGCGCAAGTCGCTGCTCGGCGTGGCCGAGGCCCTGCGCGCCTACGACGTCGAAGTCGTGGTCGAAGGCGCGTCGGACCGCGCCTTCCAGGCGACCAACGACCAGCCCGAACGCGCCGACCAGGCCTTGGCGCGCGCGCTCGCCATGGCCCAGGTGCTGGCCGAAGGCGGAATGAAGCCCGCGCGCCTGTCGTGCTCGACGCATCGCGTCGCCGTCGTCGACGGCCGCGCCTCGCGCCTCGACAACGAAGTCCTCGAGCTGCGCGTCATCCCGCGCGGGAAGGGCTGAACCGTGGCGCTCGAGGAACCGGAGGACAAGAAGACGCCGATCCCGGGCTGGCTCGTGTCGTTCGGCGACATGATGACGCTCATCCTGACCTTCTTCATCCTGCTGGTGTCGCTCTCCAGCACGCGCGACGCCGGCTTGATGGCCTCGGCTCTCGGCAGCTTCGACCTGCGCCTGAAGGTCTCGCCCACGCCCGAGGACTTGTCGGGCCAGCAGCAGCGCGCGCTGCTCGACGAGACGCGCGCGCGCTTCAACCTGCCGCCGGTCGACGCGGACGATCGCGCCGAGCCCGAGGAGGCGCAACTGGTCGAGGTCGTCGACGCCGCCGCGCTCGAGCGCCTGCCGCGCCGCAACGAACAGCTGTTCCCCGACATCGCCGTGTTCGAAGGCGTGCGCACCACGCTCGCCGGCGAGGAGCTCGACCGCCTGCGCCGCCGCGTCGAATGGCTGCGCCCCGGACCCGACGAGATCCTCGTGCTCGAGGTGCAGCCCGACGACGCGCCCGACCGCGGCGAGGCGTTGTCGCGCTCGCGCCTGCGCGCGGAGCACCTGCGCGCCGTGCTCGTCGAGCAGTGCGGCTTCCGCTCCCAGCGCGTCGAGACGCGCGTGGCCCCCTTCGGCCACGAACGCCACAAGGCGCCGGCCGGCGAAGCGCGCGCCCGCATGCTGCGGCTCGTCGGCGCGAAGAACACCTGAGCCGCGCGGCGCAGGCGACGCCCGCGCCGTGGCCCCCGTCGCGTCCAAGGGCGGCGCGCGTGCCGCGCAAGGGCCGCGCGAGCCTCCGTTCGCTCCCGCCCCGCGCGTCGGCTTTACGCCTTCGTTTCCCGCCGCGGGGACGAGGCGTGTGCATCCCCGCCCGCGCTCCCCTAGCATGGCCGTCCATCGAGGATCGCCATGCTGCTTCCCGCCCTCTGCGCCGCCTTCGCCCCGCTCGTCGCCAACATCCAGGACGACGAGGAGCTCCCGGACGGCAACACGCTCGTCAAGCCTTCGCTTGCCGCCGAGGTCGACTCCATCGTCGCCGGCGCGCGCTTCGAGCTCCTCCTGAGGTTCGAGATCGAGCCCAAGTGGCACGTCTACTGGACGAACCCCGGCGACGCGGGCCAGGCCTTGCAGGCCAAGCTCAAGGCGCCCGAGGGCTTCGTCGTCGGCGAGACGCGCCATCCGTGGCCGCATCGGCTCGACCAGGAGGGCGACATCGTCGCCTACGTGCACGAGGATGAAGTCGTGCTGCTCGCCTCGGTCGTGGCGCCCGCCGACGTGGTCGAGGGCCGCGACTACGAGTTCTCCTTCGACGCGCGCTGGCTCGTGTGCACCGAGCTGTGCGTGCCGGGCGAGGGCAAGGCGACGCTCTCGCTGAAGGGCGCCAAGGCGTCCAAGCCCGCCAACGAGGCGCTGCTCCTCGCCGCGCGCAAGCACCTGCCGCAAGCGCTCGACAAGCTGCCGCTCGCCAAGCTGGTCGTGGAAGGCTCGGCTTCCAAGCCCGTGCTGCAAGCCACCGTGCCCGGCGCGCAGGAACTGGAGTTCTTCCCGCACCTCGACGAGCGCGTCAAGATGACTGGACGCACGCGCGAGGCCGGCAAGTCCGGCGCCAAGCTCGCGGCGGAGTTCTCGGTCAAGCCGCACAAGCCCGGGCAACCCGCCGAGGAGCCGCGCGTGCGCGGCGTCCTGTGGGTCAAGACGGCGAAGGGCGAAGCCGCCTACGAGGTGGCGCTCCCCGCCAAGCCCAAGTCGCCCTGAGCGGCGCAACTCCACGCCCCGGACGCTTCGTCCGCGGCGCGTCCCGATTCGACACCCGACCCGATTCCATCCATGAAGCAGATCCACCTCGCCAGCCTCGCGCTCGCCGCCTTCGCCGTAGTCGGCGCCGGCACCGTCGCCAAAGCCCTGTCCTTCGAAGCGCCCGCCGTGCAGGACCGCCGCCCGCCGCGTCCCGACCGGCCCGACGATGGCAAGGACGCGGGCAAGAAGGAGGAGAAGGTGGTCCTGCCGAAGGTCGCCGATGGCGCCAAGGCCGAGCTCGGCAAGCTCGCCCTCGACTTCGTGCTGAAGGACCTCGACGGCAAGGACGTCGAGCTCTCGAAGCACCTCGGCAAGATCGTCGTGCTCGAATGGCTCAACCCGGGCTGCCCCTACTGCGTGCAGGCCTACGGCGAGAACGGCGCGCTCCGCGAGCAGCCCGATCGCGTCAAGAAGGAAGGCGTCGTGTGGCTGACGATCAACTCGACCGAACCCGGCCAGGACGGCGGCAAGGTCGACGTGAACAAGGACTTCGCGCAGAAGAACGGCATCAAGTCCACGATCGCCATGGATCCCGACGGCGCGGTCGGCCGCGCCTACGGCGCCAAGACCACGCCGCACTGCTACGTGATCAACGAGAAGGGCGTCCTCGTGTACGCGGGCGCGCTCGACAACGCGCCGATGGGCAAGGTCGAAGGCGACCAGAAGAAGGTCAACTACGTCGACGCCGCCATCGCCGACATCAAGGCCGGCCGCGCCGTGGCCACCAGCGAGACCAAGCCCTACGGCTGCAGCGTCAAGTACGCCAAGCAGGAGAAGCGCGAGGAGAAGAAGGACGAGAAGAAAGGCGCCAACTGAGGCCCACTCGCCGCGTTCGCCTCGTGCCGGCCTCCGACTGATCGGGGCCGGGACCGCCGCGTGATGCCGCCCGCCGGAGGGATCCCCCCCCGCGGGCGGCGTCGTTCGCGGGGCGTCCACCACGGCCAGGAAGCCCCTCCGTGCGCGTTTCCGGAGGGTTGGCCCGCCATTCGCACGGGAACGGTGGCGGCCCACGCCGGTTCCAAGCCAGAATCCATGGGACCGCGGTGGCCGTACGCTCGTGACGCGGCCTCGCGGTCGCCCAAACCAGAGATCAGGACCGACCATGAAGCCCAGCACCATCCTCGCCAGCCTCCTCGCCATCCTCGTGATGGCTGGCGGCGCGACGGCGACCATCGGCGCCGTCGCCTCCATCCAGGACTCCAAGCCCGTCCAGGATTCCAAGCAGGCGAAGAAGGACGAGCCCGCGCCCAAGCCGGCCCCCAAGCCCGACGAGAAGACGGGCGACGAGAAGAAGACGGGTGGCGAAGCCAAGAAGGACGAGAAGATCGTCCTGCCCAAGGTCGCCGACGGCGCGAAGGCCGAGCTCGGCAAGCTGGCCCCCGACTTCGTGCTCAAGGACCTCGACGGCAAGGACGCCACGCTGTCGCAGCACCTCGGCAAGTACGTGGTGCTCGAGTGGTTCAGCCCGGGCTGCCCGGCCTGCAAGCAAGCCTACGGCGAAGGCGGCGCTCTGCGCGAACTGCCCGACCGATTGAAGAAGGACGGCGTCGTGTGGCTCGTGATGAACTCCGAAGGCCCGAACGAGAAGGGCTCGGAGCTCCAGCGCAACAAGGACTTCGTCAAGGAGCATGGCGTCAAGTCGCCGATCCTGTTCGACCCCACGGGCGCGGTCGGCAAGGCCTACGGCGCCAAGACGACGCCGCACTGCTTCGTCGTCAGCGACAAGGGCGTCCTCGTCTACGCCGGCGCCCTGGACAACGCCCCCTATGGCAAGGTGTCGGGCGACAAGAAGATCGAGTACGTCGCCGACGCCATCGCGCAGTCGAAGGCCGGCAAGAAGGTCGAGGTCCCCGAGACCAAGTCCTACGGTTGAAGGGTCCACTACGCCAAGTAGCCGGTCGGCTGCTTCGAAAACGCCGCGAGGCGCGCCATCCATCGAGGCTGGCGCGCCTCGCGGTGCATTCGTGGACGCGCGGCGCCCGCCGGCACGTCGCCGCTGGCGAAGTGCGGGTATCGTGTGGCCGGCGCCGGCCGACTCCTCGACGGCGCACGGCACCTCGCCCCGTCCGCGCGCCACGCGCCATCCCCCGCTCGCCCATGATCCTCCCGCTGCTCTTCGCGCTGGCCCACGCCCAACTCCCGGCCGGCGAGCCCTCGGCGACCACGGATGCGCGGGCGCCCGTCCCGCTCGAGGCCGACGCGCGCTTCGAGCAAGCGGGCGCGCTCGCGCCATCCGCTGCGCCGCGCGGAGACGCGGCCTTCCCCGCGCGCCAAGTCGCCGCGCCCGCCTCGGACATCGAAGCCGGCGTGGTGCGCCTGCCGGATCCCGCCTCGGCCGCCGGCATCTCGCGCGGCTTGCTGCGGCGCCTCGACTTCGCGGGCGTTGGTCCGACGCGCCGCGCCACGGCGCGGATCGAGATCGGCGCGTCGGGCGCCGCGAACCTCGGCCTGCTCGGTCCGAGCGCGGCGCGCTGGCGCGTGCTCCTGGCGCGAGCGTCCGACGCCGGGTCCGCGCAGGTCGACGCGCGCCTGGTCGAGGACCATTGGCCGGTCGTCCCGTCGCTCGAGCCCGCGGGCGACGCGTTGCCCGGATGGATGGTGGCGATCCGCAAGGTGCGCGGCCTGGAGCGCGGCGAGTGGCGCGTCGTCGTCGAGTGCGACGCGCGCGACGCCGATCCGGAGGCGTGGCTGGGCGTCGAGCTCGACGGGCCGCAACGCGTGGCGGCGTGGTGCGCGTCGTGGCGGCGCGTCGCCGGCGAGCCCTTGGCCATCGTGGCGCGCGCCACGCCCGGGCGCGCCACGGCGGGGCGCATGCGCGTGGAGCACGGCGGGCTGGTCGAGGAGGCGGACTTGCTCGACGACGGGCTGCACGACGATGGCGCGGCCGACGACGGGACCTTCGGCGCGTGGCTGCCCCCGGGCGCGACGGGCCGCGTGCAGGTGCTGGTCGAGCTGTCGGGCGGCGCTCCCGACGAGCGTTGGACGCGCTCGGCGCCGCTGGCGCTGGAGCTGCACGCGCCGCTCCTCGAGTTGTCCGGTTCCCTTGACGCCCGCCCGACGCCCGCCGGGACGCTGGCCCTCGACATCGAGGCGCGGCTCCTCGCGCCGTCGCGCCGCGTGCTCGTGGCGGCCGAGGTCTGGGGACGCGACCAGCACGGCGCCGCGCGAGCGGCGTGCTGGCTCGCGCGCATGGTCGAGCCGCGCCGGCGCGTGGACGCGCCCCATGGCGCTTGGGATCGGCGCCAATTGCGCCTCGAGCTGGACCTCGAGTGGCTGGAGTGCACGGGACTGCGCGGTCCGCTCGAACTGCGCGCCGTGCGCGTGCAGGACAAGGACACGAGCGGCGTGCTGGCGACGGCGGAGCGCATTCCCATCCACGCGCGCGTGCCCGAACGCGGCCCGCGTCCGCCGCGCCCGCCGGCGCCGCGCCTGCTGCACGGCGGCGCGCTCGCGGCCACCAGCGCCGCCTCGGCCACGCGCGTCGCCGCCGCCGGAGCCGTCCAGCCCGCGTTGCTGCGGCCGAGCTTGATGCTCGTGCACGGCTATTGCTCGAGCGGCCAGCCATGGCCGGCGACCGACTTCGCGCAACCCAAGCTGGCGTTCCTCGACGCCAACGCCAACCGCTCGCACGACGAGTTCGCGCTGCTCATGGCCCAACGCGCGCAAGCGGCCGGCCTGACCTCGTTCGGCGTGGTCGGCCACAGCCAGGGCGGCGCAGCGGCGCTGCACTTGCGCACCTACTACGCCAGCCCGCTCGATCTCGCCACCGGACCACGCCGCATCCAGGCGGTGGCGACGCCGTGGCTGGGGACGCCGCTCTCGTCCTTGAGCGCCTTCAGCTGCGGCAGCAACGCCAACCTGACCACGAACGGCGCCACCAGCTGGCTCGCGGGCATCCCCTCGTGGGCCCGCGCCGAGGCCAGTTCGTGGACCACCTCGAACGCCGGCGGCGCCTGCAACTTCTTCGCCTCGCTGCTGCTCTCCGATCCCGAGGACGGCACCGTCGAGCGCGCGCGCGGCGTGCTGCCCGGCGGCAACGACATGGGCCACGTGCTGGGCTGGTGCCACACGACGGGCATGTCGGAACCGGCGAACTACCAGGACGCGGCGCGCAACGCCGAGATGGACGCGCAAGCGGCGCGCTGAGGGACGCGGTCGGACGACGCAGCGGGCTCCTCGCCCTCGGCACGCTGGACGACGCACGGCGTGCTCGAAGCGCCGACGCCCGCCGAGGCGCGCCGAGCCACGAAGGCGACTCCAGCCGGGCCTGCCGCGTGCGCGGCGAAGCGAAGGCGGCACCCATCCAGCTCCCCCGGCGCGGCGCGCAAACGCCTTGCATGGCGAGGATTGCGAGCGCCGCGTCCGCGGCCACCTTGCTGTCGCTTCCGGCCCGGTGCCGCTCGTCCACGCCTGATATCCTGAAGTCGCGCGGGACGCCCGCCCTGCTTGGACATGCGGCGGCGCCTCGGCGCATTGCCCTCCCCCTTCTCCAAACACAGGCCCGCGCACTTGCCGCGGTCTCGAGCCAGCGTCCACTTGGGTGCAACGCCCAACGCCAGCGACGGCCTCGCGACCAGCGCGCCACGCCGAGGACCACGCGCATGCATCGCTTGACGATCGATCTCCGGCCCTTGGGGGCCATGTGGCACCCCTCCACGACGACGGGCGGGATCGCGCCGTGGACGCGCGCGCTCTTCTTCGCGCTGGCGGCTTGGTTCGGACTGCAAGGCGTCGCTCGCGCGCAGGGCGCGCCGGGCAGCAACGATCCGACCTTCAATGTGTTCGACGATGGGACCTACGGGGATGGAGCCAATCTCATCGTCCGTTCCATCGCGTCGCAGCCCGATGGCAAGGTGCTGATCGGTGGCGAGTTCACCAGCTACGGCGGCGCCACGCGGAACCGCATCGCGCGCCTGGAGGCCGACGGCCGGCTCGACGCGAGCTTCAACCCGGGTTCGGGGGCGAACAGCCTGGTGCATGCGCTCGTCCTGCGGCCGGACGGCAAGCTGCTGGTCGGTGGCGCGTTCACCAGCTTCGACGGCGCCACGCGGAACCGCATCGCGCGCCTGAACGCCGACGGCAGCCTGGACGCGAGCTTCAACCCGGGCACGGGGGCCAGCAGCACGGTCCTGTCGCTCGTCCTGCAGCCGGACGGCAAGCTGCTGGTCGGCGGCAGCTTCTCCAGCTATGGCGGCGCGGCGCGCAACCGCATCGCGCGCGTCGAGGCCGATGGCAGCCTCGACGCGAGCTTCGCTCCCGGGGCGGGGGCGAACGGCACGGTGAACTCGATCGCCTTGCAGCCCGACGGCAAGGTGCTGATCGGGGGCGACTTCACCAGCTACGACGGGACGGCGCGCAACCGCATCGCCCGCCTCAATGCCGACGGCGCGCTCGACACGAGCTTCGACCCCGGCACGGGAGCAAGCGGCGCGGTCCACTCGATCGCCCTGCAGCCCGATGGCAAGGTGATCGTCGGCGGCGGCTTCACCACCTACGGCGGCACGGCGCGCAACCGCATCGCGCGACTCGACGCCAACGGCGCCCTCGACGCGAGCTTCAACCCCGGCACGGGGGCCGACAGCCTGGTCTACTCGCTGGCCGTGCTCTCGGATGGGAAGGTGCTGGTCGGGGGCGCCTTCGCCAACTACGCAGGAGCCGCTCGCAACCGCATCGCGCGCCTGAACGCCGACGGCGGCCTGGACGTGGGCTTCGACCCTGGATCTGGAGCCGATGAATTCGTCTGGTCGCTCGCCGTGCAAGTGGATGGGAAGGCGCTGATCGGCGGGTTCTTCACGCGCTACGACGGCACGACGCGCGACTACATCGCGCGCATCGACGCTGGTGGCCGCCTCGACACGAGCTTCAACCCTCCGCCGGGGGCGAACGACTGGGTGTACGCGCTCGCTGCGCGGCCGGACGGCAAGCTGCTGATCGGTGGGGCATTCACCAGCTACAACGGCACCACGAGCAATCGCATCGCACGCCTCGATGGCGTCGGCGGCCTCGACGCGAGCTTCGCCCCCGGCGCAGGGGCGAGCAGCTCCGTCTGGTCGCTCGCCTTGCAGCCGGATGGCAAGGTGCTCATCGGCGGCGGCTTCAGCACTTGCAACGGCGTCGCGCGCAGCCGCATCGCGCGGCTCGACGCCGGCGGCGGCCTCGACGCGAGCTTCAACCCGGGCACGGGGGCGAACGGCACGATCTACGCGCTCGCCCTCCAGCCGGATGGCAAGGTGCTCATCGGTGGAGCCTTCGCCACCTACGACGGCACCTCCCGCAACCGCATCGCGCGCTTGAACGCCGATGGCGGCCTCGATGCGAGCTTCAACCCGGGCACGGGGGCGAACAGCTTGGTCTACGCGCTCGCCGTCCAGCCCGACGGCAAGGTGCTGATCGGTGGCGCCTTCACCAGTTGCGACGGCACGCCGCGCAACCGCATCGCGCGGCTCAACGCCGATGGCAGCCTCGACGCGAGCTTCAACCCCGGCGCGGGGGCGAACGGCGAAGTCTGGGCGCTCGCGCCGCAGGCGGACGGCAAGGTGCTGATCGCTGGCGCCTTCACCACTTGCAACGGCACGCCGCGCAACCGCGTCGCGCGCCTCGCCGGCGATGGCACCCTGGACGCGAGCTTCAACTCCGGCACGGGCGCCAGCAGCACGGTCTACGCCCTCGCCCTGCAGCCGGACGGCAAGGTGCTGATCGGCGGCGCCTTCATCAGCCACGATGGCATCGCGCGCAACGGCATCGCGCGCCTCGACGGCCTCGGCGGCGTCGACGCGAGCTTCGACCCGGGCTCCGGCGCCGGCGGCAGCGTGCGATCGCTCGCCCTGCAGCCCGACGGCAAGCTGCTGGTCGGCGGCGACTTCAGGACCTACGACGGCGCGCCCCGCAATCGCCTCGCCCGCATCCACGCCTACGAGCCCTACGCCACCTACTGCGACGGCCCGACGCTTTCCTGTCCGTGCGGCAACGCGGGAGCGGCGGGCAACGGCTGCGCCAACTCGCTGAACTCGGCCGGCGCGCGCCTGGCGGCCTCCGGCGTCGCCTCGCTCGCCAACGACACGCTCGCGCTGGCGGCGAGCGGCATGCCGAACAGCAGCGCGCTGTACTTCCAAGGCACGACGCGAGCCGCAGCCGCGTTCGGCGACGGCGTGCGCTGCGCCGCCGGGACCATCGTCCGCATCGCCGCCAGGACCAACGTCGCCGGCGCGTCGAGCTACCCCGCGCCCGGCCAGCAACCAGTCTCCGTGCGCGGCGCGGTCGCCACGAGCGGCGTGCGCCACTACCAGGTCTGGTACCGGAACGCCGCCCTCTTCTGCACGCCGAGCACGTTCAACTTGACGAACGGGACCAGCGTGAACTGGGCGCCGTAGCGGCAACACGCGCCGCGGGACGCTGGGGGCTCGCCTCCGCTCCCCGCGCAGCGGCAGGCAAGACCGCCGCTCCAACTACGCCGCGAGGCGCGCCTCCCGCTCGGGTCGGCGCGCCTCGCGTCCTCCGGTCTCGCGCTGTCCGGAGCGTCCCGCGTGCTCGCGGCTCACTCGAGTTCGTCCGAGGCGAGCATGCTGTCGCTCAGGCGGCGGACCATGGCCTGGAACACCTCGCGCTTCATCTCTTGGCCGGCGACCAGCGCCTCGAGGCGGTTGAGGGCGCGGAAGTACTCGATGGTCCAGCCTTCGGGCGGCATCAGCGCGTGGAAGGCGGGTTCGACCTCGGCGTAGCGCGTGGCGGCGGCGCGAGCGCGTTGCACGAGCAGGCGCGCCCTCGAGGCGTAGTCTTCGCGCTTCATCTCGCCGCCTTCGACGAAGGCGCGCAGTTCGAGGAGCGCCAGCGCGACTTGGCGCTTGAGGAAGTAGTACTGCAGCGGATCCGGGCGGATCTCGACGCCCCCCTCGTCCGTCGTGGTCATCGCGCCCGTGTTGGTGGTCGAGCCAGCGTGGCCCGCGCCCGCAGGCACCGTGCCCACGTGGACCGAGCCGATGGGCGTCGCGGCGCGCTCTCCCATGCACGACGGACCGGCGACCGTGCCGCAAGCGCCGCCTGCGGGTCCGCGCACGCCAACCTCGCCGATCGGCGCGAAGCGATCCATGGTCGAGAGTCCGGCTTGAGCCGCGGCCTTGGTGGCGAAGAAGGCGACGAGGGCGAGGAAGACGAAGGGCAGTCGGGCTTGGAGCTTCATGGCGCTGTTCCCTTGGCGGGCGTGGG
>JBEBCR010000060.1:0-6189 GCA_041157565.1 Planctomycetota bacterium
TTCGGCCCTATCCTTCTTCCTCCCAATAACTCGGGGCGTAGCTCAGCTTGGCTAGAGCGTTGCGTTCGGGACGCAAAGGCCGGAGGTTCAAATCCTCTCGCCCCGACCACCTTCTCCCTGCCTCATCGTCGGCGGCGGCCCTCCGCGAGGTGGGCGTGCCGTGGGCGAGCAGGGCTAGGTTCCCGCGCCTTCGGGCAGGGCCAGGCGGCTTTCCAGGCGGTCTGGCTAGTCCGGATCGGCGAGGAACCTGCCTGACCGACCCGGAGTGGATCGGGGAAGGGTGATGGGAATCGGCCGAGGCCGAGCCTAGGAGAGCGCGTCGCCCGCGACGCACTCCCGAAAAGGCCCGGTCGCGGACGGACGAGGGACCACGGCGGCCGTTCGCCTCGCTCGCGGGGCTCAAGGTGGACGTCGTCCCTTGGCGAAAAGGAGAGGGGCGGTTCCCACCAGCCCCGATCGCGTTCGTGGAACGCTGCGTTCGAGTCGCGTTTTCTTGTCGCAACGGCAAGGGCGATCCGGCAGATTCCTAGGGCGCAGCGGGCCCGCGCGCCGAGCTTGGAACGCCGCTCACGCGGCATCCGCCGGCAAGCTTCGCGATCCGAGTTCTCTGGTCGCGAGGCGCACGAACAGCCGGGCCCTCCATGCCAGCCAGCGCCGCAGGCGTCACGCCTGGGTGAAACGGCGCGCGCCACCCCGCGGCGCGCGATCCGCCTGAAGCGTCTCTCGCGCCGCGAGCGACGCGACGACTCGCGGGAAGCCGCGCTCCGGCGGCGACGCTCGTGGCGCAGGTCGCCACGCAAGGCGCGCGGTCGGCGCACGCGAGGACGTCCCACGCCTCGCCGACGAGCGGCCACTCCACGACATCAACCCGAAACCACCGAGCGACGAGGCTCTGCGCCCCTTGGCTCCCGACGACATCCAGTCCCAATCCTCCTCCGGCTCCGAAGGCGAGTTCGGCTACGACCCGAACTACACGCGCCGCCGTCGCCGTCGTGGCCGCGGTCGCGGCCGCGGCGAGGGCGCGCCTCTGGACGAGCCCCGTCGTCCCGTGGAAGGCCATTCCGCCCAAGCCCCGCGCTTCGACGACGCGCCGCGCGCCGCGCACGCCGGCGACGAGCGACGCGAACGCTCCGGTCGCGACGATGGCCGGTCCGCGCCGCGCTCCGACGAACATGCGCCGGTCGAGGCCTTGCCCGGCGAGGACTTCGACGACGGCATCGACGCCATCGGCGCGCCCGACGAGATCCGCACCTTCGAGCGTCGCCGCGGTCGCCGAGGTGGACGTGGCGGCGGAGGCGGCGGAGGCCGCACGGACGACCGTCGCCCCGGACAAGACGACGCGCGCCATGCGCCCGCTCGTCGCGATGGCGGTCGCCCCGATGGCGGCGCTCGCAAGCCTTGGGAGCCCGCCGGCGCGCCGGCGCCCGTGTCCACGGCCGAAGGCGAGGACGCGACCGCGTGGGGCGACGACGAGGAGGAGCAGTCCACGCTGGAGCCCGCGCCGTGGGACCACCAGCGCCAGGCGCAGGCGGCTCCCGTGCCGCAGACTGGCGGTGGCGTCTTCATGCTCGAGATGGGCGGCTTCGGCACGCTGCGCCACGAGGAGACCAACTACCTGCCGGCCAAGACCGACATCTTCGTGCCGCAGCGCCTCGTGCAGCAGCACAAGCTCAAGAACGGCATGCACGTCGAGGGCCGGCTCGGCCGCGGACAGAAGCACAAGTACGCCCTGAACGACGTGCACTCGATCGACGGCAAGAGCCCGCGCGAGGCGGAGAAGGTCCCGCAGTTCAAGAACCTCGTCACGGTCGACCCCGACTTCCACTACGCGGTGGGGGACGCCTCGGGCGAGACGACGATGCGCATCCTCGACCTGCTCTGCCCCGTCGGCCGCGGACAGCGCGGCTTGATCGTCGCGCCGCCGCGCACGGGCAAGACGACGCTCCTGCGGCACTTCGCCAAGGGCGTCGCCGAGGGCTACCCGGACGTGCACTTGTTCGTGCTGCTCGTCGACGAGCGGCCCGAGGAGGCCACCGACTGGAAGCGCAGCGCCACGAAGGCGCACGTCTTCGCCTCGACCTCCGACGAGTCGCCCAAGACGCACGTGCAACTGGCCGAGGCGGTCTGGGCGCGCTGCATGCGCCTCGTCGAGCTGGGCCAGGACGTCGTGCTGCTGCTCGACTCCATCACGCGCCTGGCGCGCGCCTACAACAACCTGCAGGGCGGCGGCGGCAAGACCATGTCGGGCGGCCTCGACAGCCGCGCCATGGAGCGCCCGCGCCAGATCTTCGGCTCGGCGCGCAACACCGAGAAGGCCGGCTCGTTGACGATCCTCGGCACCGCGCTGGTCGAGACGGGTTCGAAGATGGACCAGTTGATCTTCGAGGAGTTCAAGGGCACCGGCAACATGGAGGTCGTGCTGTCGAGGAAGCTCGCCGACCGGCGCATCTTCCCGGCCATCGACGTCGAGAAGTCGGGCACGCGCAAGGAGGAGAAGCTCATCTCCGCCAAGCGCCTGAAGAGCGTGCACGTGCTGCGGCGCGTGCTGCAGCGCATGAACTTCATCGAGGCGATGGACCTGCTGGTCACCAAGCTCGACGACGTGGAGCGCACGGACGACTTCCTCAAGCGCTTCGAGACCGATCCCGAGGCCTGAGGCGCCGGAGATGGGCGAGGCACCGTTCGCGGACGCCGGCTTCGATGGCGCCGAGCGCGCGCGCGCGCGCCGCCGGCGCGTCGCCATGCTGATCCTCTTCGGGGCCGCTCCGCTCCTCCTGAGGCTGTGGGCGATCGACCACGGCGACGGCGGCAGCTACGTGCCCGACGCGCACGTCGTGCGCCAGGCGCTGGGCATGGCGCGCGACCAGGACCTCGTCCCGCCGGTCGGCAAGTACTCGACCTACCCGAACCTGATTCCCTACCTGCTGCTGCCGATCTACGTGGCGCAGTACCTCCTCGGGCTCCTCTCCGGTGCGTGGTCGGACGCGTCCGGCTACGCCGAGGCGGCGGCCAAGGATCCCACGCTGGTCGCCATCCCCGCGCGCGTCCTGGTCGCGCTGGTCTCCTCGGCCAGCGGCTGGGTGGCGTTCCGCGCCGCGCGCGCCGCCGGCCTCGGCGCCGGCGCGTGGATCGCGGGTTGGCTCGCCGGCACCAGCCTGCTCGCCGTGCAGTACGCCACGCACGAGCGGCCGTGGGCCTTCGTGGCCTTCTTCGCGCTGCTCGCCTCGTGGGCCGCCATCGAGCACGCGCGCGGCGGCGGCTGGAAGGCGTTGTGCTGGTGCGGCGCCGCCGCCGGAGCCGCCTTCGCCTCGCACCAGGCGGGGCTGGGCGTGCTGCTGGCGCCCTTCGGCGCCTGGCTCTGCTCCCCGCGTCCGTGGCGCGGGGCGCTCGGCGCGCGCGTCGCCGAAGGCGCCGCGGCGGTCCTTGCCTTCGCGCTGGTCGGGATCCTGGTCGGCCATCCCTACCTCCTCGTCCACGGCTCGACCCCGCAGCACGCGGTCGTGGGCGGCGCGCAACTCGCCGAGCTCGACGCCGTCAGCGTCGGCGGCATGCCGGTCGTGCTGGGCGTGCGCTGGGAGTCGGTCGCGCGACTTTCGGAGGCGGCGCTGGGCTACGACCCGCTGCTCGTGCTGCTGCTCGTTCCCGGACTGTGGTTTTCCTGGCGGGTGGTCGCGCTGCGCGGCGTGGCGCTGTTCGTGCTCGGTTGGCTGTGCTTCTTCCTCGTGAACCACAGCGACCACGTGCGCTACCTGCTGCCCGGGCTGGCGGCCGGCTGCCTGCCGGCGGCCGCCTGCGCCCAGGCGCTCTGGAATCGCCCGGCGACGCGCTTCGCGCTCGTGGCGCTGCTGTGCCTGCCGCTGGTGCAGGCCGCGCGCTTCGCCTGCGTGCTGGGCGGTACGGACACGCGCGTCGAGGGCGCGCGCCTCGCCGCCACGGGCGAGGGACTGCTGGTGGTCGACCGCTACGGGCCGGAGCTGCCGCTCGACCGCGAGTCGCTGCTGCTCTTGCGCGAGCTGCGCCGCTCGCGCGGCGAGGACCTGCGCCTGCGCGAGGCCTCGCGCCTGGCGCGGCTCGAAGCCGGCCTGGAGGCGGGCGGCGTGCGCGCGGTGCGCATCGAGGAGCTCCTCGACGGCGACGAGCGCACGGGCGCCATCGCCATCAAGCGCGGCCTCGAGGCGCGCGGCGCGACTCCCGCGGAGCTCTTCGCCTCGATCGGCGCGCGGCGCGTGCTCGAGGTGCGGCGCGAGGCCGACCTGCCGGGCGGGCGCGACGAGGGCCACCTCTACGCGCACCTGTGGAGCGACGCCCGCGAGTTGGCGCGCGTCGATCCCTCGCGCGCGGGATCCGCTCCGCGCGAGATGCGACTGCCGACGGAGATGGAGTTCCCGCTGGTGGCGCTGTGGCAGGTCGAGCGGCCCGGTCCGCTGCTGCGACTGGTGGAGCTGCCCTGAGCCTCCGGCGCGCCGTCAAGTAAACTTGACGTGCGGCGCGGCGCCTCGCGGGTTCAGCCTTGCAGGGCGATCTGGTCGACGCTCCCGAGGCCGCTGGAGTCGACGACCGACACCGACAGCGTGGCCTTGCGCCCGGAGCCGGCGATGGGCGTCGCCGAACGCATGCGCACGCCGCCCTGGATGGTGGAGACCTGCGGCATCAGGCCGCGCAGGCGCGTCAGGCTGATGGGGACGAGGTTCCAGCTGGCCTTGCACTGGGACTGCACGAGGTCGCCGAAGCCGTCGGGATCCGCGATCTCGAGCACGAGGTGCCCGGCCGCGTCGATCGACAGGTCCGCGCGCGGCTGGCCGGGCGCGACCGTGGCGGCGCACTGGACCACCGCCACGGCGTCCACGTCGGCGCTGCCGAAGGCGCCCGAGTTGTCCCACAGGAGCGCGCCCTGCGAATCGAGCGTCGCGCCTTCGACCACGTCGACGAGGCGCACCTGGCGCACGGACTGGAGGTCGAGCAGTCCGGCGAGCGCGAGCGGATGCGCGGCGAGCTCCGCGAGGTCGAAGCAGTCTCCGCCGGCGACGGTCGGATCGAAGGGATCGATGGCGTTGGTGGCCGAGTTGGCCAGCACGGGCACGCCGCCGGCGACGCCGGATAGCACGCCCCACGGCGCGCCGAGCGCCCCGGCGAAGCCGCCGGCGGGGCCCTGGTAGCGGCTCGGGAGGCGCGCGAAGTCCACGCCGTTGCTCGCCACCTCGACGAGGATCCCTTCCGAGAACACGAGGCCCGTGCCGGCGAGCTGGAAGCCGTTCTCGTACACGAGGAGGTCGCAGCCCGGGCCGTCGACGGCGGCGACGCCGAGTTCGAGCGTCAGCGAGCCGCCGATGCCGAGCGTGTGCACGTGCAGGGAACCTTGCGACAACCCGCCGCCCTGCGGCGCGCCCAGCGCGTTGGCGGGGTTTTGGACGCCGCCGCCGCCGGCGCCGCTCGATTGGGCGAGCACGGTGCTGGCGAAGCGCGACTGCGCCGCGAGCGGAGCGGAGGAGGCGAGGAGCGCGAGGCAGGAGGTGGAGATCGCGTGGAGGCGCATGGTCGTCGTGCGTGGAGGCGAGGGGTCGCGGGAGTGGGCGCGGCGACGCCCTAGTCGAAGCAGGCGGCGCTCGTGCCGAGCGCGCGGCCGTCGGCGCCGAAGAGGATCGCCTGCAGCACGTGGCTCGAGCCGCTCGAACTCCACGTCCACTCGCCGCGTCCTTGCGCGTCGAGCGCGCCCTTGGCGAAGCGCGTCCAACCTCCCGGCGCGACGTCGGACAGGAACGGCGCGCCACCGTGCACCCAGTTCGACTCGGCGCCGCTCCACGCCTGGCGCGGAGCGGCGAGCAGGACCCAGCCGCCGCGCGGCGGGCCATCCGCGAGCCTCCACGTGACGGATCCGGCTCCGCCCGCGCCCGCCACCGCGGCGCCGGCGCGCTTGGGCGAGTAGGCCACCAGCCGGTCGGGCCCTCCGTGCACGAACTCGCTCTCGACGAGCAGGAGGCTCGCGCCGGCGCGCGAGTACGGTCGCAGCGCGCCCGGCCCGTCGAGGTCGACCAGCGCGAGGCCGGAGAACCACGGGGTGCCGCGCGCCACCCGTCCCAGCCATTGGCCGGCGAGGTCTAGGCACACGACTTCGCTCTCGCCGCCGAGCCGCGACTGCGACAGGAGCACCACGCCGCCTTCGAGGTCGACCGCCAGGTCGGAGACCGAGTC
>JBEBCR010000061.1:0-2910 GCA_041157565.1 Planctomycetota bacterium
TGGAGGCGGCGCGAGCGAGCGGAGTCCCGCGGATCGTGCTCGACGTGCCGCTGCTCCTCGAGAACGACGCCCGGCACGGGCTCGTGGCGGAGTGCGACGCGCTCGTGTGGGTCGAGACCGATCCCGACGTGCGCGCGGCGCGCGCCGCCGCGACGCGCGGCTGGAGCCCGGACGAAGTCGCGCGCCGCGAGGCGGCCCAATGGCCGGCCGAGGCCAAGCGCGCGCGCGCCCGGCACGTCGTGCAGAACGACGGCACGCTCGAAGACCTGCGTCGCGCGGTCGCGCGCGTGCTGGCGGCCGAAGGGCTCGCCTGAACATCCTCGCGCCGCCGGCCGCGCCCGCCCGACGCCACACCCCCACCTCGTCACCGCACCCCACTCCATGCGCAAGCGCTTCAAGCACAAGTTCGGCCACCAGCAGCACCAGCACGACAAGGATCGGCAGCACCAGGGCGGCGGCGGAGCCCAGCAGGCGAAGATCCCCGCGCGCGCCGCGGCGGCGCTCGACCTCGTGGCGGTGGTGGTCGAAGGGCTGCCGGCGGACCTGACCGAGGAGGAGTACGAGGAGCTCGATGATTCGATCCCCTCGCTCGGCCGCAAGAAGGCGCCCGAGGCGACGCTCTTCGCGGACCTGCAGGCGAAGAACCTGGCCGAGCTGATCGAGCAGGGCGAGGAGGAGGACGTCGACCTGTCGCGCATGCGCCTGCGGCGCGACGCCATCTTCGCGCTGGCGCAGGCGCGCCTCCAAAAGCGCGTTCCGCTCGTCGCCGACGGCGTGCTCGCCTACCACCAGGGACACGCGTTCCTGCGCAGCAGCGAGAACGACTACCTGCCCGCCGCCGACGACGTCCACGTCCCGCCGTCCCTGATCGAGCGCCACGCGCTGAAGCCCGGCATGACGATCCGCGGGCGCGTGCGCCCGACGCGCGAGGGCGAGTACTACCTCTGCCTGCGCGAGGTCGAGTCGATCGACTTCCACGCGCCCGAGGAGGCGCGCGGACGGGCGCCCTTCAAGGAGCTCGTTCCGCTCTACCCCGAGAGCCGCATCCTGCTCGAGGGCGGGCCGAACAACCCGCTCGAGATGCGCATCGTCGACCTGGTCACGCCCATCGGGCGCGGCCAACGCGGCCTGATCGTCGCGCCGCCGCGCACCGGCAAGACCGTGCTGCTGCAGATGCTGGCGAACTCGATCGTGACCAACGCGCCCGACGCGCACCTGATCATCCTGCTGGTCGACGAGCGGCCCGAGGAGGTCACGGACTTCGAGCGCAGCATCCCGCGCGGCAAGCGCGAGATCGTCGCCTCCACCTTCGACGAACCGGCCGCGCGCCACCTGCACGTGGCCGAGATGGTCATGCACAAGGCCAAGTCGCTGGTCGAGGCCGGCGAGCACGTCGTGATCCTGCTCGACTCGATCACGCGCCTCGCGCGCGCCGCCAACGTCGAGGCGCCCAGCAACGGCAAGCTGCTCTCGGGCGGCATGGAGGCGAGCGCCCTGCAGTTCCCGAAGAAGTTCTTCGGCGCCGCGCGCAACATCGAGAACGGCGGCTCGCTGACGATCCTCGCCACGGCGCTGATCGACACCGGCTCGAAGATGGACGAGCTGATCTTCGAGGAGTTCAAGGGCACGGGCAACATGGAGATCGTGCTCGACCGGCGCCTGTCCGACCGCCGCATCTACCCGGCGATCGACATCAACCGCTCCGGCACGCGCAAGGAGGAGCTGCTCTTCACGCCCGAGGAGATCAAGCGCATCTGGATGCTGCGCAAGGTCCTCAACGAGATGGACCCGGTCGAGGCGATGGAGATGCTGACCTCCAAGATGAAGAAGACGCGCGTCAACGGCGAGTTCCTGATGACGATCGGCTGAACTGCCGCGAGCGGAACGGCCTCGACCCATGCGCGTGCTCCTGGCCATCGACGCGATCGACACGCTCGGCGGCAGCGAGCGGCACGCGCGCGAGCTGCTCGTCGAGCTGGCCGCGCGCGGGCACGACGCGCGGGTCCTCGTCGAGCGTCCGCCGGCGCCCGGGCACGGCCTTCCGGCCGGCTTCCCGCCCATCCACGTGGCCCCCGACGCGCATGCGGCCGAGGCCGTGGCGCGCGCGCTGCGCCCCGAGGTCGTGCACGTGCTCGGCGCGCGCGAGCCGGCGCGCGCGCGGGCCTTGGCGCGCGTGGCGCCGCTGACGCGCTTCGTGCAGGACCACACGAGCTTCTGCCCGGGACTCAACAAGATCGTCGACGCGCCGGGCGGGACGCCGCGCCCGTGCGTCGAGCCGGTCGGCCTCGCCTGCGTGCGGCGCCACTGGCTGGAAGGCGGCTGCGCCTGCCTGCGACCAGCGGAGACGAGCCTCTTCGAGGCCCTGCACCGCGTGGGCGCCGTGCTGCGCGGGCTCGACGCGCTGGCGGGCGCGCGCGGCGTCGTGGTCGCCTCGGACTACATGCGGCGCGAGCTGCTCGCCGCGGGCCTCGCGTCGGAGCGGGTGCACGTCATCCCGTACTTCACGCTGGCGGCCTCGCGAGCGCTGGCGCCCGAGCCGCTGCCGGACGAACTCGAGCGCTTCGTCGCCGCCCGCGCCGGCGACCTCGTGCTCGCCTCGGCGCGGCTCGTGAGCCCCGACAAGGGGATCGAACACCTGGTGACGACGCTCGGCAAGCTGCCCGAGCGCGTCGCCCTCGTCGTCGCTGGCGCAGGCCCGGCCGAGGCGTGGCTGCGCGCCAAGTGCGCGCAGGAAGGCTTGGCGGGGCGCGTCCACTTCGCCGGGCGCCTCTCCGCCGGGCAGCTCGAGGCGCTGCTGCCGCGCTGCGAGGTGGTGGCCTTCCCCTCCACGTGGGACGAGCCGTTCGGGCTCGTGGGCATCGAGGCCATGGCGCACCAGCGACCGGTGGCGGCCTTCGACGTCGGCGGCGT
>JBEBCR010000062.1:0-2589 GCA_041157565.1 Planctomycetota bacterium
GGTCCTTGCCCTCGAACTTGTCGAGCTTGATCGTCAGGGCGGGTCGCTGGTCCCATTCCTGGTAGCTGCCGGCGGCGCCCTTGAGCTTCACGCCGCCACCCGCGAGGCGCGCCTTGCCGTCGATCTCGACCACCACGGGCGCGTACTCGCGCGGCGACTCGCGCAGCGCCGCCTCCGCCTCGCGCGAGACCACCAGGCGCAGCTCGTGGATCGGCCCCCGCGCGAAGTAGGCGTCGCTGTCGTCGACGCGGCCTTGCGTCGCGGCGGCGGACGCGACCGCCAGCAAGAGGGCCGCGCAGGCCGTCCTGGCCAGGTGCCACGGGCGCCTCGGATGGAGGGGATCCATTGGCTCCAACTTAGGCTTCCGGCGGGTGGCTGGGCCAGTCGCAGGAGGCGGATGCGGCGTCGGAGAGCGTGGTTGGCGTCCCTTGCCAGCCCACGGGCGGCCCGCGGTCGGATGCAGGGGGGGATGGGCCGTCCGTTCCGATCGCCCCGTCGCGCGATCGGGGAGGCGGACACTAGAATGTCCCTACATGCAGCCTTTCGCTCGCATCGCCGCCGGCTTGTGCCTCGCGGGCTCCGCCTGGGCAGGCGACTTCGCGCTCGTGGCGCGCGGCGTCGTGGTGTCGGCGAACGTGCAGAGCGGTCCGTTCCTCGCGGCCGTCGCGGGCGACACGGTCGAATTGCGGCTCGAGGCGTGGCTGCCGGGCAATCCCGTCACGCCCGGACAGTACGTCAACTACCCGCTCGACCTCGCCAACTGCAACCTGCGCGTGGGCTCGGCCATGGCGAGCGCCGGCTCGACGCAGGTCTCCGTCGGCTTCGCCAACAACTACGGCGGCGTCGATGGCGTGCGCCTGTTCGGCTTGCCGATGGCCGCGGGCGCGCAGCCGGTGGCCTTCGAGTTCAGCGAGTGCACGGCCGGGATCTTCTCCTCGGTCGATCCAGGCGCGAACCTCGGCACGTACGCCGCGGCGCAGTGGTGCTCGCACACCTTCGCGGTGCAAGGTCCGGGCGCCTACCTCGACATCCAGCCGCAGGATCTTTCGATCACCCTGCCCAGCACCGGCACGCCGTTCTGCTTCGGCGACGGCTCGGGAGCGTCCTGCCCGTGCGGCAACTCGAGCTCGATGGGCAGCTCCGCCGGCTGCATGCACTCGCTGGGCGGCGCCGGTCGCCTGCGCGCCAGCGGCGTCGCCAGCGTCGCAGCCGACAGCGTGCTGCTGCGCGGCGAGGCGATGCCGAGCAGCTCCGCGCTGTACTTCCAGGGCACCACCCGCTCCGGTGGCGGCGCGGGCGTGGCCTTCGGCGACGGCTTGCGCTGCGCGGGCGGCGTGGTCGTGCGCCTCGGCACCAAGGCCAACGCCGCTGGAGCCTCGTCCTACCCCGCTTCCGGCGACGCGCCCGTCTCCGTCGCGGGCCTCGCGTCGCCAGGGGACGTGCGCACGTACCAGGTCTGGTACCGCAACGCGGCCGGTTACTGCACCTCCAGCGTGTTCAACCTGACCAACGGGTTGGAGCTGGCCTGGGCGCCCTGAGGCGCGCACTGTCAAGTCGACTTGACGGCCGGCGCGGCGCTCACCTGCCGCCGGCGCCCGCAGGCGCGGCATCGAGCTCGGCGAGCTGGAAGCGCACGCTCTGGATCCACGGCTTGGCGCCCTTCTCCCAGTGGCCGTAGGTCGTGGCCACGAACGAGCCGTCCGGGAGCGCCTCGAGGCCCGGATAGCCGCAGTCCCAGCTGTCCTGGTTGTCGAGGAGGCGCACCTTCGCCAGTCCCGCGCCACCGCCCGCCAAGTCCTCGTACGTGCCGATCCACGCCACGAAGTCGCCCTTCCACGGGTGGTCCTGCGCGAGGCCCATGTCGCGGTAGACGACCACGAGGCGGCCATCCTTGGCGCGCCGGATCGTGTGCCGATCGCCGGTCAGCGCCGGATGCACCGGTCGCGGCGCGCTCCAGGTCGCGCCCTCGTCGCTGGAGGCGATGCAGTGCGACTCGGCGCGCCGCGCGTTCTCGCGCATGACCAGCAGGAGCGTCGAGCCGTCGTCGGAGCGCACCGCGCCGGGTTCGCACAGGTGGAGGGTCGACGAGGCGTGCAGGCTGCGCGGCGCGCCCCACGTCGCTCCGCCATCGAGCGACTCGACCTGGTAGAGGTCGAACACGCCGCGCTTGTTCGGATCCTCGTCGCCCTTCTTCCGGAAGTAGCGGCCATCGTCGTGGAAGAACGCCAGGTGCCGCCCAGGTGGGCCGCTATGCACGAGGTCGCCCATGACGACGATGCCGCCCCAGTCGCCGGCGGGGCGCAGCTCGCTCCAGGTGGCGCCCTCGTCCTCGGACAGCGAGAAGCGCGCCGGATGCAGCCCGGACCACAGGATGATCCGGCGCTTGCCCGCGGCGTCCACCACGCGGAACAGGGTCGGCACCTCGAGGCTCGTGGCGAACGAGTCGGGCGTCGGCAGGCGTTCGCTCCACGTGCGCCCGCCGTCGGGGCTCTTCTTCAGCACGATGGCGCCGCGTCCATGGCCCTTCGGGTACGCGGCGAGGATCGTCTTGCCGTCGTCCAGGAGCAGCGTCGACACGTGGCCGAGGTA
>JBEBCR010000063.1:0-10560 GCA_041157565.1 Planctomycetota bacterium
AGGAAGTTCCACGCCTCGCGCGCCACGTGGGACAAGCCCCACGCCAGGAAAGCCCCCTTGGGCGCGCTCGTCAGGCACCCCAGCGCGAGGTGGCGTTGCTGGAGGGAGCCGCCGCAGGCGGGGCAGGCGCGCGGCGGAGGCTTCGGCAGGCGCTCCTTGCAATGCGGGCAGGCCTTGGCCTTCAGAAGGCGCGGCATGCTCCACCGCCCTCGCTCGAAGCTCCGGTCGCCACGCGCGCGGGCCAGAAGCCCGGGCACATGCCGGCCTTGGTGGCGGCCGCGCGCCAACGCTCGAGCGAGAGGTCGAGGCGCGGCTCGTCGTCGAAGCGGCATTCGAGGCGCAGGTAGCGCCGCAGCGCCTCGCGCGGGAGGTTCAGGCTCGTCGCGCCTTCCTCGACGTAGTCCTCGAGTCGCGCGAGGCCGGCGGAGCGCGCGCGCGCGAAGGCCGCGAGCTCCTCGTGCGTCAACTCCACGCCGGGGCGCACGATCCACGCCGCGAAGGGGAAGGGCAGCTGCGTGGCGCGCGCCCACGCCCCCGACGGATCGAAGTACTCGAGGTGCGGTTGCGACAGCGAGCGCTTGAGCGCCGCGTCGCCGATCTCGAGCCACGCGTCGGCCTCGGCGCGCGAAGGATCGGCGCCCGCGGGCGTCTCGACGAAGCGCGGCGCGACCCGCGGTCGCCGGAAGTCGTCGCCCAGCGCGCCCGAGCACAACGTCTGCACCAGCGCCGCCGCGGCGCGCGAGGCGGGATCGAGCGCGATGCTGGCGACCTCCTCCAGCGGACGGCGCAGGAACACCCGCACCGAAGCCACCTCGCCATGGCCCGCGATGGCGTATCCGGCGAGGTAGGAGTAGCCCTGCTGGCGGAACAGCTCGATGGAGCTGACGAGCGCCACGTCGAGCTCGCCGCCGCGCAGGCGCTCGACGAGGCGCGAGGGCACCTCGCGCTCGAAGGCCACGAGCGGCTCGCGCTCGAGCCCTTCGGTCAAAGGCCGCGCCACGAGGTAGGGCGGCGCGGCGACGCGCAAGGGGCGCTGGGCGGACGGGCGCGGGTTCATGGGCGCGCCACTCTAGCAGCCCGCGCGGGGCGAGCGAGCGCGCGCCGCGCGCCGCGCGCCGCCGCGAGCCGGCGGTTGGCGCGCGCCGCCCGATGCGGCAAGCTCTAGGGGCGCATGCAGCCCGCCGTGTTCCCCACCGTCCGCCTCGAGGCCCACGCCTTGCTCGATTCGGGCGCTGGCGAGAAGCTCGAGCGCTTCGGCGACCGCGTCCTGCGGCGCCCCGACCCGCAGGCGGTCTGGTCGCGCCGGCTCGACGAGCGCGAGTGGGCGCGCGCCGACCTCGTGTTCGTGCGCGAGAGCGACCGTGGCGGGCGTTGGGAGGGACCGGGCGCGCGCGGCGAAGTCGAGTGGACGATGCCCGTGCTCGGCGCCGTGGCGCGCATCCGTCCCACGCCGTTCAAGCACGTGGGCTTGTTCCCCGAGCAGGCGCCCAACTGGCGCCTCGTCGAGGAGCTGCGTCCGCGCTTCGAGGGCCGTCCGCGCCTCCTGAACCTGTTCGGCTACAGCGGCGTGGCCAGCGTGCTCGCCGCGCGCGCCGGCTACGAGGCGACCCACGTCGACGCCTCGCGCGCCGCCCTGGCGTGGACGCGCGAGAACCAGAACTTGTCCGGCTTGCCTGACAACGCGCTGCGCGTCGTGCTCGAGGATGCGCTTCAATTCGCGCGGCGCGAGGCGCGGCGCGGCGCGCGCTACGAGGTGGTGCTGCTCGATCCGCCGCACTACGGCCGCGGGCCCAAGGGCGAGGTGTGGCGCTTCGAGGAGCGCATCGCCGAGCTGCTCGAGGCCGTTCGAGGCCTGCTCGCCGAGCGTTCGCTGGTCGTGCTGTCGACCTACGCCATCGGCTGTTCGCCGCTCACCTTCCGGAACCTGCTGTCCGAGCTCGGCCCGGGGCGCGTGGAGGCCGGCGAGCTGGCCCTTCCCGAGGAAGGCGGCGGGCGCCTACTGCCGTGCGGCTTCTGCGCGCGCCACCTGCGCGGACTCGAGCCTTGAGCGGCCGCCCGCGCGTCGAGCTCGAGGTCCTCCACGAGGACAACCACGTGCTCGCCGTGCACAAGCCGGCGGGCATGCCGGCCGTGCCCGACGATTCGGGCGACGAGAGCCTCCTCGAGCGCGCCAAGGCGTGGATCGCCGAGCGCCACCAGAAGCCCGGCGCCGTGTTCCTCGGCGTCGTGCATCGCCTCGACCGTCCGGTCTCCGGCGTGCTCGTCTTCGCGCGCACCAGCAAGGGCGCCGCGCGCCTGTCCGAGTCCTTCCGCGCGCGCGCCGCGCGCAAGGTCTACCACGCCGTGGTCGAGGGCGAGCATGCGCCGGGCGAGTTCGAGCTCGAGCAGTGGTTGTGGAAGGACGAGGCGCGCAACCTCGTCCTCGTCGCTTCCGCCGGACGCGCGGGCGCGCAGCGGGCGCTGACGCGCGTCGCCGTGCTGGCCGCGCGCGGCGGCCGCAGCCTCGTGCGCCTCGAACCCGCCACCGGCAGGCCGCACCAGTTGCGCGTCGCCTGCGCCGCGCGCCTCGCGCCCATCCTGGGGGACCTGAAGTACGGCGCGCGCGCCCCGCTTGCGGACGCGTGCATCGCGTTGCACGCGAGCTTCCTGCGCCTGCCGCATCCGACGCGAGCGGAATCGCTCGACCTCGCCCGCCTGCCGGACCGCGCGCCCTTCGCGTCCTTCGGCGCCGAACTGGCGCTTCAGGACAGCGCGCGGCGCGCGTGAGCGCGCGCGGTTTCCCCGCTCGAGGCGCGAAACCTTTGGCGTCCTCGTTCGTCCATCCAACCATCGACACCGTGCAGCCCAAGCCCAAGGATGGACGACCCGTTGGCGCCGTCGGCGCCGAGCAGGCCGCGCCGCGTCCGGAGGGCGCCACGAGCCAGATGCGCCTGCAGCTTTGGGCCTGGAGCGGGGTGCTGCTCGTCGTCTCGATCGCCCTGCTCTGGTCGATCCTGCGCGCCCATCCGACCCCATCTCCCCTCGATGGCGTGCGCCAGGTCAGCGCGAGGGACGCCGGGTCGGGCGCGCGAAGCCAGCAAGCCGACGAAGGCGAGGTCGCGCCCGCGCTGGATCCGCCGCGTCCGGGTCACGATCCCTACGCGCCCGAGCACCCGGCCTTCGACCAGACCCAATTCGAGCGCCAACTCGAGGCCGCGCGTCCCGCGCGCGAACCGCGCTGACGCCGCGCGGCGTTCAACCCGCGCGCCAAGCCGCCTCGCTGGCCGCCAGGCGCGCGGCGCGCGCCGGCCACGGGATCTCCAGCGCGTCGAACTCCTCGCGCCGCGTCGCGTTCTGGAAGGCGACGCCCGCGCCCAGCGACAAGAGGATGTCCAGCCGCTGCACCAGCGAGGTGAGCGCCGCGAGCTTCTGGTCCTTGGCGCCGCGCCAGTCGTGGTGCTGCTGGCAGTTGGCGACGATGTCGTCCGCCAGGCGCCAGTTGCGCGCCAACTGCGCGCCCGCCGCCTCGTGCTCCTCGCGGAACAAGGAGCCGAGCAGCGCCGCGGAGGGCGCGCTGGCCGGCTTGGCGCGCTCCAGCTCGCGCCGCAGCGTGGCCACCAGCGCCACCTTGCCCACGTCGGCGAGCAGCACCGCCATGTGCGCTTCCTCCGGGGCGCGCCCGACTTCGGCCGCGTAGAGCCGCGCCATGCGCGCCATGGCGGCCGACTGGCGCCAGCTCTCCTTGGCGTGGCGCGCCAGCACTTCGTCCTCGGGCGCCGTGGCCTTGAGCGTCATGGACCACAAGAGCGTGCGCAGGTTGCGCGCGCCGAGGCGCACGACCGCCGCGGTGACCGTGCGCGCCGGCTCGGCGGCGGCGTGCGCCACGGAGTTGGCCGCGTTGAGCAGCTCGCCCGCCAGCATGGGGTCGCGCTCGATCGCCTCGACGATCAGGCGCGTCGAGATGTCGTCGCCGCTCGTCAAGTGCAGGAGCGTCGCGTGCGTGCTCGGGAGCTTGGGCAGCACCAGCTTGCCCGCGGCGATGCGGCGCTTGACCGCCTCGAGCAGTTCGAGCTCGGCGCTCGTCAAGCGCGCGCGGCTGGCGCCGGCGGCGTCGAGGTGCTCGTCGACATGGATCGGCGTCGGCGCCGGCAACGGCGCCGCGCGCCCCTGGCTCGCGCCACCTGCGGGCTCGTCGCCCGCGCCCATGTCGGAAGCGGGATCCGGCTGCTCGTCGCCCGCGCGCGCCGTCTCGACGCGCGCGTCGAACAGACCCAGCGCGCCGCGCTCCTCGCCGGCAGCGCCGCGCGCGGGAAGGGGAGCCGCGGGCCGCGACGGAGCGCCGCCCACGGCGTCGTCGCCGTCCGCGCGCGCGTCGGGGGCCTCCGTGGCCCTGTCTTGGTGCTCGTCGGTTGCCAAGGCGTCGTTTCGGCCGCGCCAAGCGGCCTCGACTGCGCTCATCGGACGGGCCCGCGGCCCCGACTTGAGCTTCTGCCGGGCGCGCTCGGCGCTTGTGCCGCGCCTAGGAAGGAACTTCCCGGCGCGGCCTCGACCGGCCTCAGCGGCGCGAAGGGCCCGCGCCGCCGCGGCGCGCGTGGTTGGAGCCGAGCCCCAGTCGGAGTCCGACGCGCTCGTGGAGCAGCGCTTCGCTCCAGACGACACCCTTGGCCTGCGCCATGGCTTGGCTCTTCGCCACGAGGCGCGCGCGCGCCTCGGCGGGCAGCAGCCCGACCATCCTCCGTCCGTGGTCGGCGAGGGCCGGAGCATGGCGGTCGCGCAGTTCCTTGGCGCGCGCCCCCACATCCGCGCGCAGCGCCGCCCGTGCCGCCGCATCTGCTCCCGGGCCGAGGTCTTGCGCGCGGCGCCGCGCCTCTTCGCGCAAGCCGCGCAGCTCCTCCTTGAGCGGCGCGGCCGCCTGGCGGGCCGATTGGACCAGTTCCAGCGCCGCTTGGCGCTCCTGCGCGGGGAGGCGTTCGATCGGTCCGCGGCGGCGCGGGCCGCGACGCCGACCACGCTCCCGCTCGCGGCGGCCTTCGCGTTCGCGCCGCTCGGCGCGCGCGCCACCTTCCTTGGCGGCGTCGGCTCCGGACTGGCCGGTCGGCGCGCCTCCTGTCGCGGAGCGGTCCAAGGCGTGCAGGTCGGTCGGGACGAGGATCAGCGCCACGAGGGCGCACAGGACGACGGGGTTCTTCATGGGATCGGGCTCCGTGGCTTCGAGGACTCCCCATGGAACACCGCTCGCGGGCCGCGGTTCCGCCGGACGTGTACGATCGAGGCAAGCATGGGGGAGCGGGTCGTGTTCGGCGTCGTGGGGGACGTGCACGCGCACATGGCGCACCTGGAGGCGGCCTGCGCCGCGCTCGAGGCCGAAGGACCGCTCGCGGCCGTGCTCCTCGTCGGCGATCTCGGCGATGCGCACCTCGGCCATGCGCGCCTGCGCACCCCGAGGAAGGACGCGCTGTGGCTCGAGTCCGTGGCGCGCGTCCTCGAACGCGCGCGGGCGCTGGGGGCGAGCGTGCGCTACGTCCCAGGCAACCACGACCTGCCTACCTTGCCCGACGAGCCGCGCTTCGCCGGCAACCTCGACGGCCGCGTCGAGTCGCTCGCCGGCGTGCGCGTCGCCGGCTTCGGCGGCGCGGGGCCGGGCTTCTTCGGCTTCCCGTACGAGTGGAGCGACGCGCAGGCCCGCGCGCGCGGCATCCCCGCCTGCGACCTGATCCTCGCCCACGCCCCGCCGCGCGGCACGAGCCTCGACCTCCTGTGGGACCGTCGCCGGCACGTGGGCAGCGCCTTCCTGAGGGAGCGCCTCGAGTCGCACGCGGGCGCCTTCGCCTGCGGCCACATCCACGAATCGGGCGGGGTGGAGCTCGTCGGGCGCGCGGCCTGCGTCAACGCCGGCGGGCTGGGCGCGCCGCGCGGCGCGCCGCAGGTCGGCCTGCTCGCCCTGGAGGACGGGCGCTGGCGCGCGGAGCACCTCGACCTCGCGCTCGGCGCGCGCCGCGTCGTGGTCGGACCGCCGGTCGCGGCCGGGGGCCCGCCATGAGCGCGCCCGCGCCCAAGCGCGCGCGCTCGTCAAGGAAAATTGACAAAAGGGCGCCGGTCGGCCCCGACGAGCTGGTGCTGGAGCCGGGCGCCGCCTCCTGCGGCTGGATCGGCTTCGACCTCGCCTGGTCGGCGCGCAACCGCTCCGGCGCGTGCGCGCTCGTCGAGGACGGATCCGGCGCGGTGCGCGTGGCGGCGCTGGCGCACCTTTCCACGCTCTTCGAGCTGGAGCAGTTCGTGCTGCGCCACGCCGCGGCGCGCTGCGTCGTGGGCGTCGACGCGCCGCTCGTCGTGCCCAACGAGCACGGCTCGCGCGCCTGCGACCGGCTGCTCACCTCGACGTTCGGGCGCCAAGGCGGCGGCGCCTACCCGGCGAACCGGCGCCTCCTGTCGAAGGACGGCGCTCCGCCGCGCGGCGAGGAGCTGCTGGCGCGCCTGGCGCGCCTCGGGTTCGAGGCTCCGCCGCGCCTGTCGTCGCGCGCCGCGCGGACGGTGCACGAGGTCCACCCGCACGGCGCCTGGCTGCGCTTCTTCGCCCTCGAGCGCCGCCTCGCCTACAAGGAGAAGACGCGCGACCTGGCGTCGCACCTCGCCGAGCGCGCTCGCGCGCTCGAGCTGCTCGCGACCCTGCGCGAGCCGCGCATCGCGGGGTTCGGCGACGTCCGGCCGCTGTTCGAGGCCGCCGGCCTAGGGGCCGGGGAGCGCAAGCGGCGCGAGGACTTGATGGACGCGCTGGTCTGCGCGCTGGTCGCCTGGTGGCGCTCGCGCGGCCTGTGCCAGGCCCTGGGCGACGAGCAGGGGGGCTTCGCGCTGGCGCCGGCGCGCGCGGCGCGTGTCAAGAAAACTTGACAGAATCCGCGCGCCGGGCGGCGTGCGGCGCGGAGGACCTCAGCCCGCCAGCGGCGCCGCGGCGCCCGCGCGCGCCTCGCGCGGATCGTCGCTCCACACGACTTGGTACAGCGTGTCGCGCTCGATCGGCACGCGCCCGGCGTCGCGGATCCAGCGCACGAGCTCCTCGCGCGCCACCTCCTGCGGCGTGGTCGCGCCGGCTTCGTGGTAGATCCTCTCCTCGACGACCGTGCCGTCGACGTCGTCGGCGCCGTACGACAGCGCGGCCTGCGCCACGGGCACGTCCATCAGGATCCAGTAGGCCTTGACGTGCGGGATGTTGTCGAGCATCAGGCGGCCCACGGCGAGCTCGCGCAGCTCGTCCAGCGCCGTAGGCCCGCGGATGTCGGCCATCTCGGTGTTGTCCGGGTGGAAGGACAACGGGATGTACGTCTGGAAGCCGCCGGTCTCGTCCTGCAGGAGTCGCAGCCGGTCGAGGTGGTCGACGCGCTCCTCGATCGTCTCGATGTGGCCGTGGAGCATCGTGCAGTTGCTCCTGAGGCCCGCCTGGTGGACCTTCCGCGCGGTGGCGAGCCACTGTTCGCCGCTGATCTTCAGGTGGTAGCTCTCCTGGTGCACGCGGTCGGCGAAGATCTCGGCGCCGCCGCCCGGGCACGAGCCCAGGCCGGCCTCCACCAGTTCGGGCAGCACCTCCTCCAGCGGCTTCCTCGCCTTCTTGGCGATCTGGTCGAGCTCGACCATCGTGAACGCCTTGACGTGGATCGACGGCCGCGCGCGCTTGGCCGCGCGCAGGATGTCCAGGTAGTACTGGTAGTCGAGCCTGGGGTGGATGCCAGCCACCATGTGCACCTCGGTGACGGGGCTGGCGAGCTGGGCGCGGATCTTCGCCTCGACCTCCTCCGGCGTCATCCAGTACGCGCCCGCCTGGTTGGGCAGGCGCTGGAACGCGCAGAAGCGGCACAGCTTGTTGCAGATGTTCGTGTAGTTGACGTGCTGGTTGACGTTGAAGTACGCCCGGTCGCCGTGCAGTCGCTCGCGCGCGAAGTTCGCCAGCTCGCCGACCGCGTGCAGGTCGGCGCGGTACAGGCGCGCGCCGTCCTCGCGCGACAGGCGCTCGCCCGAGATCACCTTGCGCGCCAGGTCCTCGACGCCGGCGCGCCGCGCCACGCCGAGCGCGCGCTCGGCCGCCGCCGGTCGGGCCTCTTGGCCCGTCGCGGTCGCGCGCGCGGCGCTCACGCCACCGCTCCCGCGCCAAGGAGCGACTTGCCGAGGCTCGCCGCGCGGTGCGTGGCGGCGTCCTCGCGCCGCGCCGGGCCGCTCGGCGCGCCCAGGCGCTCGTCGACGAGTCCGTACCAGCTGTTCCTGCGCGCCGGCTGGAAGCCCGCGCGGAGGATCTGCTCCTCGAGCTTCCCGATCGGCGCGAGGTTGAAGCAGCCGGCGGCCGAGACCACGTTCTCCTCCAGCATCGTGCCGCCGAAGTCGTTGCAGCCCATGCGCAGCGTCATCTGCGCGCTCTTCAGGCCCTGCGTGACGTAGGAGGTCTGCATGTTCGCGATGTTGTCGAGGTAGATGCGCGCCAAGGCCTGCACGCGCAGGTACGTGCCGGGCGTCGCCTTCCTCGGGTAGAGCTCCTGCTGCGGCACGCCTTCGGGCTGCATGGTCCAGCAGGCGAAGGCCGTGAAGCCGCCCGTCTCGTCCTGCAGCGCGCGCAGGCGCTCGAAGTGCTCGATGCGCTCGGCGTGCGTCTCGACGTGGCCGAACATCATCGTCGCCGACGAGCGCAGCCCGCTCTCGTGCACGGCGCGGTGCACGGCGAGCCAGCGGTCCGTCGTCGTCTTCTTGGGCGCGATGATCTTGCGCACGCGCTCGACGAGCATCTCCGCGCCCGCGCCGGGGACCGAGCCGAGGCCCGCGGCAACGAGGTCCGCCAGCACCGCCTCGACCGGCCGCTTGTCGAGCTTCGAGAGGTGGTCGAGCTCCGGCGCCGACAAGGCGTGCAGGTTGACCAGCGGAAAGCGCGCGCGCAGGTCCTGGAACAGCTCGGCCCACCACGCGGTCTTGAGCCGCGGATGGTGGCCGCCTTGCATCAGCACCTGCCTCCCGCCGAGGTCGGCCAGCTCCTGCATGCGGCGATGGATCTCCTCGCGCTCCATCGTGTACGCGCCCTCCTCGCCCGGCCGGCGGTAGAAGGCGCAGAAGCCGCAATCCGTGATGCAGACGTTGGTCGGGTTGAGGTTGCGGTCGACGATGTAGGTGACGACGCCCTCGGGGTGCAGGCGCGCCCGCACCAGATCCGCGAGGCGCGCCAGGAGCAGCAGGTCGGCGTGGTCGTGCAGCAGCAAGCCCTCTTCGGGCGTGATGCGCCCGCCGTCCTCGACCTTGGCGGCCACCCGGGCCACCTCGGCCGCCCGCGGACCGCGCGTGGCGTGGCTGGCGCGGTCCGGAGGATGGCCTCCGACGAGCGGTTCGACGGCGGAAGCGGCCTCGGACGGGGCTTTGGCTTGGATCGGCGACCTGTCCATCTCACCGGGAGTATACGCAGCCTCGGGTGGCGCTCCAGCGCGGGGCGAGCCACAATCCATGGAGGGGCCCGGCGGATCGTGCAACGCCTGCCGAAGCCGCGTGGCGCCCCGCGCCAACCATGATGATCCATTCGAACGCTCGAACCGGGGCCGGGGCCCCGCGCGCCTTGCTCTGGCTGGCGCTCTGCGCCGGCGCGCTCGCGGGCGCCTCGCGCGCCGCGCAGGACGCCGCCCCCGCCGCCAAGTCCGCGCCCGCGGCGCAGGCCGCGCAGGCCGATCCCGCCGCCGCCGAACGCCGCGCCAAGGAACTGGCGGCGCTCGCCGAGCGCTGGCGCGCCAACGAGACGGCGATGGGCGAGGACTACAAGACCTGGCGCGCGGCCACGCAGGAGGCCCGCACCAAGGGGCTGCCGCGCGAGGAGTGGCCGGCGTCGCCGCTCGTGGCGTGGTTCCCGAGGAACGAGGAGCTCGCCGACCTCGGCCAGCCCGACGCGCTCGTCTGGTGCCTGCAGCAAGTCTCCACGACCGGCCGCGACCTCGCGGCGATCCTCGCCTGCAAGGACCGCTGGTACTCGAAGCTGGTCGCCGAGCACGTCGATTCCACGGCGATGGAGAAGGCGCTGGTCTTCCTGCGCGTCGAAGGCTCGCCCGGGTCCCTTTCCGCCGCGCGCGCCATCGAGCTGCTTGAGGCGGTCGCGCGCGGCAGCGCCAAGCCCGCCATCCAGGCCAAGGCGTTGTCTGCGCTGCTCGAGCCGCTGTCGCGCAGCGGGCTCGCCGACGCCGCGTCGCGCCGCAAGGCCCTGCTCGAGCGCTTGTCGAAGGAGTACGGCGACACGCCCGAGGGCCAGCGCGCCAAGGCCACGCTCAACGGCGAGGTCAACCTCGCCATCGGCGCCGAGGCGCCCGACTTCACGACCAAGGACGCCGAGGGCGTCGAGTTCAAGCTCTCCGACTACCGCGGCAAGGTGGTCGTGCTCGACTTCTGGGGCTTCTGGTGACCCCCTTGCGTGGGGATGATTCCCCACGAAAAGGAGCTCGTGGAGCGCCTGAAGAACAAGCCCTTCGCCCTGGTCGGAGTCAACACGGACAAGGACAAGGAGTACTACAAGCGAGAAGTGCGCGCGCACGGCGTGACTTGGCGCAGCTCCTGGCAGGGCGGCACGAACGGCCC
>JBEBCR010000064.1:0-8041 GCA_041157565.1 Planctomycetota bacterium
GCCTGCCCCAGTCCGGCCGCGGCTTCGCCGAACTGGAGCCCGAGGAGAAGGACGCCGTCTCCCACCGCGGCCGCGCGCTCGATCACCTGGCCGAGTTGCTGCCGGGCGCGCTGCGCGAGGCGTAGGGATCCTGCCGCGGATGGCGGCGTCCGCGGCGGCGCTCGCGGGAGCCAGGCGCGAGGAGCGGGCCCTTTGGACCTTGAGTGAAGGGGTGAATGGCCGCCAGAATCATGCCGTCATGGCCCACACAGAGTCTTCGTCCTTGGACACGCCGCCCTCGCCCTCGAAGTCCCCCGCCGCTCCCCAACCCCTCGTGGAGAAGCTGATCTTCGCCAGCCGCTGGGTGCAGGCGCCGCTCTACCTCGGACTGATCGTCGCGGGGGTGCTCTACGCCTTCAAGTTCGCCCAGAAGCTGTGGGAAGAGGTGGTCAAGCTGCCCGAAGTGAGCGAGGAGCAGCTCATGATGGGAGTCCTGACCTTGGTGGACATCACCATGGTGGCGAACCTGCTGGTCATGGTGATCATCGGCGGCTGGGCGACCTTCGTCAGCCGCCTCGACATCGACGGGCATCCCGACAAGCCGGATTGGCTTGACCACATCGACGCCGGGACGTTGAAGGTCAAGCTCGCCGGATCGCTGGTCGGAGTCAGCGGCATCCACCTCCTGCAGACCTTCATTTCCGTCGGAGGCCACGGCGGCCATGACCACGACGGGCACGGCGATGGAGCCGTCGCCGTGGCGCAGGCCGCTCCCGCGCCCGTGGACAACGACGCCATCATGTGGCAGGTGATCATCCACGTCGTGTTCCTCGTCTCGAGCATCATGCTGGCCTGGACCGAGCGCGTGCTCGCCGCGCGCCACGCCCAGCACTGACGCGCGCCGCCTCAGGGCGCTGCCGTGCCGTCCGCGGCGCCGTGCCCCATGGCGCGGTTGTGCGCCGCGGATCCGCCGCGCGGGATGGAGAGCGTGCTCCAGCGACCAGGCCCCGCGACCAGACGCGCGACGAGCACGATCTGCCCGCAGTGGACTGCGGTGTGGGCCAAGGAGCGCGTCAGGGCCCGGGCCACGCTGTGCGGTTCGCCGCGGGTGGAGACGACGCGGCCGAGGTCCTCGTCGCGCAGCGACGCGAGCGTCTCCGCCACGCAGCGCCAACCCGCGTCCCACGCCGCATGCGCGGCCGCGCGCCCCGCTTCGCCGGGCGGGAAGTCGTCGACGAACTCGTCGTCGCGCCGGCGCCAGGCTTTCTCGCCGTCGGTGTCGAGGAAGCCCTTGAAGCGCGAACGCAGGTTGCCGCCCACGTGCTTCATGAGCACGGCGACCGAGTTCGTGTCCGCGTCGGGAGCGCGACGCAGCTCCTCGGGTTCCAGTTGAGCCAAGGCCTTCTCCGCGCTGGAACGCAGCGAGGCGTATTCGAGTTCGAAGGCCGCGAGGGCCGTGCGTGCGTCGTCCATGGTCCTGCTGGCCAGTCTGGCGCATGCGCGGGTCGGCGCACAGGCGCGGGGAGGCGCAACGGGACGCGCGCGTCCTGGAACGCGGCCGGAGAGCCCGCGGCGGGCGGCCGGCGGCCGCGGATGCCGCCGCGGGCGCCGATCGGGTATCCTCTTCGCCCCTCTCGAACGGGAGGGCCCCGAGCCCGTGCATCCGACCAGCCTCATCCGCAACTTCTGCATCATCGCCCACATCGACCACGGCAAGTCGACGCTGGCCGACCGGATGCTCGAGGTGACCGGCGCCGTCGACAAGCGCGACATGCGCGCGCAGCTGCTCGACTCGATGGACCTCGAGCGCGAGCGCGGCATCACGATCAAGGCGTCCGCCGTGACCATCTGGCACGAGTGCGGCGGCCAGAAGTACGAGCTCAACCTGATCGACACGCCGGGGCACGTCGACTTCAACTACGAGGTGCAGAAGGCGCTGCAGGCCTGCGAAGGCGCCTTGCTGCTCGTCGACGCCAGCCAAGGGGTCGAGGCGCAGACGGTGGCCAACGCCTACCTCGCGGTCGAGGCCAACCTCGAGATCGTGCCGGTCATCAACAAGTGCGACCTGCCGCACGCGCGGCCCGAGGAGGTCGCCGAGGAGGTCGAGAACTCGATCGGCATCCACGCCGAGGACGCGGCGCGCGTGTCGGCCAAGACCGGCATGGGCGTGAAGGAGCTGCTCGACTCCATCGTGCGCATGGTGCCCCCGCCCAAGGGCGACCCCGCCGCGCCGCTGCGCTGCCTGATCTTCGACGCGGCCTACAACGAGTACCGCGGCATCGTCGTCTACCTGCGCGTGATGGAGGGCACCATCAAGGAAGGCGAGATGATCCACATGCTCGGCACCGACAAGGTGTACGAGGCCATCGACATCGGCCGCTTCACGCCGACGATGAAGCGCACGGGCGAGCTCGGGCCGGGCGAGGTGGGCTACTTCGTCTCGAACATCAAGAAGCTCTCGGACGTGCGCATCGGCGACACGATGACGCGCCACAAGGGCCCGAAGGTCGCCATGCTGCCGGGCTACCGCCCGCCGATGCACATGGTGTACGCGGACTTCTTCCCGACGAACACCGGCGACTTCGAGAGCCTGCGCGAGGCGCTGGAGACGCTGTCGCTGTCGGACAGCTCGTTCAGCCACGAGGCCGTGACCTCGGAGGCGCTGGGCTTCGGCTTCCGCTGCGGATTCCTCGGCCTGCTGCACATGGAGATCGTGCAGGAGCGCCTCGAGCGCGAGCACGACATCGACATGATCCAGACGGCGCCGACGGTGAACTACCGCATCGTGCTCGCCGACGGTTCGACGCAGGAGATCCACTCGCCCGGCCAATTGCCGACGCCGGACAAGTACGAGCGGATCATGGAGCCGATGGCGCGCGTGTCGATCATGACGCCCGCCGAGCACATCGGGAACGTGATGCAGATCGCCAGCGACCACCGCGGCGACTACATCCGCCAGGAGCACCTCTCGCCCACGCGCGTCCAGCTGATCTACGACATCCCGCTGGCCGAGCTGATCTACGACTTCTTCGACAAGCTCAAGAGCTCGACGCGCGGCTACGGCACGCTCAACTACGACATCTCCGACTTCAAGGAAGCCGACCTCGTCAAGCTGCGCATCCTCGTCAACGGCAAGGAAGTCGACGCCCTCACTTCGATCGTCCACAAGGAGCAGGCCGAGTTCCGCGGCCGCCAGGCGATCAAGAAGATGAAGAAGGAGATCCCGCGGCACCTGTTCGAGATCGCGCTGCAGGCCGCCATCGGCGCGCGCATCATCGCGCGCGAGACGATCTCCGCCCTGCGCAAGGACGTGACCGCCAAGTGCTACGGCGGCGACGTGACCCGCAAGCGCAAGCTGCTCGAGAAGCAGAAGGAAGGCAAGCGCCGCATGCGGCAGGTCGGCAACGTCGACATCCCGCAGAAGGCGTTCCTCGCCGTGCTCGGGGGCGACGAGGCCGAGGGTTCCGAGGACTGAGTTCGCGCGCGGCGCCGCGACCTCAGGCGCCGAACTGCCCGAGGTGGTGGTCGAGGTGGCGTCGCTGCAGGCGATCCTGCTCGTCGGCGTCTAGCGCCCCGAAGAACGGGTGCGGCCGGGAGCCGAGCTGCGGCGGGCGGGAGCCGAAGCGCTCGAGCGCGGCCAACAACAAGTCGCGCTCCTCCTCGAGGGAACGCGGGTCGCGGACGATGAACTCGGGCCCGGTGGGCAGGTTGCGCGGCAAGGGCCGCGTCCCGAGCGCCACGCGCTTGGCGAACCACCCGAAGAAGACGCCCAGGAGCGCGCGCCTGGCCGGACGCTCCGCCAGCGCCACCTCGAGGCCCACGCGGCAATGCGCCAGCATGCGCGGGGCGTCCATCCGCCCGAAGGCGCGCGGCGAATCGGCCCGCACGGAGCGGATGCGCGCCGCCCACGCCGCGCGGCGGAGGGGGTCGAACAACGAGTCCCGGTCCGCCACGGTCACAATCCGCAGGGGAATTGCTGGTACGCGCGCAACGATCGGACGCCGCCGTCGTCGGTCGCCATGAACGCCTGTCGGCGGCCGCCGGAGCAGTCGCCCGGCCACCACTGCACCGCCCAGCCTTCCTCGTTGCCCGCGCCGGGATGGTCCCACGCGAGCACGCGCTCGAAGCGCCGACCGCCCGCCTCCGAGGTCGACGAGAGGCGCACGACCTCGATGTCGTTGACGCCATCGCCGTGCAGGACGTGCAGCACGCCCATTCCCCCGTCGAAGCACAACTCGGCCGTCTCCGAGCCGCTGGTGGCGTAGCGTCCGACGAACTGGAAGCCGCCGGCGGGAGCCAGGTCGAAGACGTAGACGTGGCCACCGGCCTGGTGCCCGACGAAGCACAAGGAACCCATGCCCTGCGTGGCGAGGCGCGGCTGCCCGGCGCCGTCGACGAACCCTCCGATGGCGAGCGAGATGTTGTCGACGAAGGCCAGGCCCTCGAGTCCGAGGCCGTTGGCGTAGGCGGGCACGTGGGGCGTGAGGTCCCACGTGCGCCGCAGGATGGGCGTCGCGCCGGAGAGGTCCCACTGCTGCACGAGGTCCCCCGACTCCTCGAGGCAGTACAGCATGTGCGGCTCCGACCAGCGCGCCAGCGCCAGCGCCTCGCAGTCGCCGAAGCCCGTCCACTCGGCCCGCGCGCCCGCCACGGTCGCCACGCGCCAGGCTCCGGAAGCGTCGCGCTCGAGCTTCCAGACCTTGGAGTTCGCCCCCGGGCCGTTGCGGCAGGCCCAGAGCGCTCGTTGGAAGGGATTCCACGCGAGGCCGGACAAGTCTTCGTGGAAGTCGTTGGCGCCCGGGCCCTCGACGACCGTCAAGTCGAGCGCCGCGGTGGGCGGCTCGGCGGGCCACGGGCAGGTCGGTTGCGCCGAGCACGAGGGCAGCGGCAACGCGCGCCCGAGCTGGGCCGCGGAAGCGTGCGCCAAAAGCGGCAGCGTGGCGAGGAAGGGCGGGGCCAGGAGCGGTGGCATGGGTCGCATGGTAACCGCCCGCGCTCGCGGTTCCTTGCGCGCCGCCGCGCGGCTATCCTCCTTGCGCCCATGGCGCAGACCCCCGACCCCAAGCGGCCCAAGCGCCCGTGGCGCGAGAACATCGAGGCCATGACGATGGCGATCGTCGTGGCGGTGATGCTCAAGTACTTCGTGGTCGAGGCGTACAAGATCCCGACCGGCTCGATGCAGCCCACCTTGATGGGCAACGAGGACACGGGGATCTACGACCGCATCCTCGTCGACAAGTTCTCCTTCCACGTGCGCGATCCCGAGCGCTTCGAGATCGTGGTCTTCAAGTACCCGCTCGATCGCTCGAAGAACTTCATCAAGCGCCTCGTGGGCATGCCGGGCGAGCACTTCCGCATCGCCGACGGCGACTTGTGGACGCGCGCCTCGGGCGACGAGCCGTGGAAGGTCCTGCGCCGACCTGACTCGGTGCAGGGGGAGCACTGGAAGCGCATCGACCCCGCGGATCCGCGCTTCTCGACCTGGAAGTTGTCGAGCGAGGCGCGCTCGTGGCGCGTCGAGGGGCGCTCGACCATCGCCGCGCGCGGGACCGGCGAGGCGCGCCTGCCCAAGGACGACGGGCCGGTGTGGGACCGCTACAGCGACGGCTACCCCTCGAGCATGGGCGCGAAGCTGTCGCGCGCGCGCGTCATCCCGGCCGTGCACCGGGTCGGCGACCTGCGCCTCGAGGGCTCGGTGTCGGCCTTGCAGGGGCTCTCGAGCGCCACCATCGAGCTGCGCGAGAACTCGCGCCGCTACCGCTTCGTGCTGCCCGGCCCCGCGGCTCCCCCGGACGAGCCGGCGCGCATCCTCGTCGACGATCCGGGTCGCCCCGGCGAGCTGGCGCTCGAGGCGCGCGCCCAAGGCCCGGCGCGCCTCGCCGCGGGCGCGCGCACGAGCTTCGTCGCGCAGAACTGCGACGACCGGCTGCGGCTGGAGCTCGACGGCGTCGTGGTGGCCGAGCTCGACATCCCCGCCGTCGAGGACCAGTCGTCCTGCGTGTTCCTGCGCGCCGAGGGCGAAGGCGCCGACTTCGCCGACCTCGAGCTGTCGCGCGACATCTACTACACCTCGGGCACCCGCGGCCGCGAGTTCGTCGTCCCGGACGGCAACTACCTGATGCTAGGCGACAACACGCAGGACTCGAGCGACAGCCGCGAGTGGGCCTTCGTGAACTACCGCTGGTCGGGCGAGCCCAGCAAGGGCGCCTGGATCAGGGGCAACTTCTATCCGTCCAACATCCCGCTGGCGAGCAACCCGCTGCACTTGCCGGAGGAGGGCGGCTCGCGCGTGTATTTCCGCGACGAATGGGGCGAGCTGCACGACTTCCGGTTCGAGGTCGGCAGCCTCGGCCCCCAGGAGGAGGCCCCCTACGTGCCGCGCGAGTTGATCGTCGGGCGCGCCGTGCTGGTCTTCTGGCCACTGGGGCCATTCGCCGGGGACTGGCGGATCTGGCGCCTGCAGTGGGCGCGCTGAGCGCGCCGCCTGGCGCGACCGCCGGAAAGGACCTGCCTGTCGGGACTTGGGAGACAGGCGGGGCGATTGCCCGGGTGGACGCTTGACGCTTGTCCACACCCCCACCTCGACCGGGCACGAGCCAAAGGCTGCGGAGCGGTGGAAGAGCGCACTCCACGCGCTCGTCCATAAAGAAATCGTGATGACCGCGAATGCCCACGCCAAACCCCTGCGTTTGCGAGCCTTAGGGCAGTGCGTCCGGACTGGTCCGAAATTGAAAACGAGCCTGTGCCGCCGGCGGGACGGAACTGGCCTTGATTTCGAGCCCTAACAAACGCCTTGAAATCGAGCTTTTCCACGAGTTATCCACAGCCCGGCGGCGCCTGAAGGTTGCGAATTCCTGCGCCTGCGGCTCGATGGAGGCTACGCACTCCGCCCCACGCCACGCGGCGACTGTCCAGTCCGCCTGACAACGCGCCCTGGCCCGCGACAGCGCGCCCCCGGGAGCTTAGAACAGCGCCATGCCCATCCTGCCCCCGCCCGGCCTCGGAACGCTGCTGCTCGAGACGCAGGGCCTGGTGAAGGCCTACAAGCGCCGCCGCGTGGTCGACGGGGTGGGCTTCACGGTGCGCGCCGGCGAGATCGTCGGCCTGCTCGGGCCCAACGGCGCGGGCAAGACGACGAGCTTCCGCATGACGGTGGGCCTCGTCATCCCCGACGCCGGCAAGGTCATGCTGAACGGCGTCGACGCGGCGAAGATGCCGATGTACCAGCGCGCGCGGAACGGCATGGGCTACCTCCCGCAGGAACCCAGCATCTTCCGCCGCATGAGCGTGGTCGACAACCTGCTGGCGGTGCTCGAGGCGATGCCGTTCACGCGCATCGAGCGCAAGCACGAGGCCGCGCGGTTGCTAGAGGAGCTCGAGCTGTCGCACCTCGCCGACAACCTGGCCGAAACGCTGTCGGGCGGCGAGCGGCGCCGGTTGGAGATGTGCCGCGCGCTGGCGACGCGTCCCACGATCCTCCTGCTCGACGAGCCGTTCGCCGGCGTCGACCCGATCAACGTGCAGGAGATCCAGGCGCTGGTGCGCCGCATGCGCCAGAAGAACCTGGGCATCCTGATCACGGACCACAACTGGCGCGAGACGCTGCAGCTCGTCGACCGCGCCTACATGATCCACGCCGGCAAGATCCTGCGCGAAGGCAACGCGACCGAGATCGTGAGCGACCCGCGCGTGCGCGAGGTCTACCTGGGCAACGCCGCCGACGCGCCCGTCGCCTGAAGGGCGCGGCTCGGGCGGCGCGCTCAGGCAACGCGCTCGGGGCCCCACGCCTCGGCGAGCACCGCCTTGGCGCGCTCGAGGTCGGCGGGGTCGACATGCACGTCGACGTGCCGCACCATGTCGTGCGACGCGCCCAGCTCGGCGCGGTCGAAGTCCGGTCCATGCGCGAAGCCGGGGATGCCGGCCTCGGCCAGCAGCTGCAGCGCCATCTCGGCCTCGTAGCGCGGCACGGACGCGACGACCTTGGCGTAGCGCCGCGAGATCCCGAGCGAGGACGAGCCGCGCGCGGCCGCGGAGGATCCAAGCAGGCCGGCGAGCAACGAAG
>JBEBCR010000065.1:0-3174 GCA_041157565.1 Planctomycetota bacterium
GCGGTCTGCCCGCGCGTCATCATCGTCGCCAAGGGCCGCATCGCCGCCGACGGGACGCGCGAAGCCCTCGTGCGCCAGCTCGGCGGCGCCAGCCACGTGCGCCTCGAGGCGGTGGTCGGGCCGGACGTCGCCAAGGCCAAGGCGCTCCTCGCCTCGATCGATGGAGTGCGCGAGGTCGTCGATGGCGGTCGCGTCGGCATCCACCACGGCTTCGACCTCGTGTGCGACTCCGACCTGCGCGAGGATGCGGGCGCGCTCGCCGCCGCGCGCGGCTGGGCGCTGCGCGAACTGTCGTGGCGCACGCCGAGCCTGGAGCAGATCTTCGCGCGCATCGCGCTGTCCGACGGCCTGGTCGAAGCGCCCGCGACGAGCGGCGCGCCATCCGGCGCGGCGACGTCGCAGCCCGTCCAGGCGTCCACGCCGGCCGCGGGTGCGCGCCTGGAGTTCGAGCTGCGCGGCGCGCCGTCTGGCGCGGGCGCCTCGCCTGCGCCGCAAGCGCCGGCGTCGCCCGCGGCCGCGACGACGCCGGCCAAGCCCAGGATCGTCTACAACCTCAACCCCTTCGACGGCGGCGCGCGGCGCGACCTCGGCAAGCCCAAGGCCGTCGATGGCGGCCCCGACGCGCGGAAGGAACCCTGAGCGCTCCATGCCCGACTTCCTGCGCGGCTTCTGGGCCATCTGGCGACGCGAACTGGCGGGCATCTTCATGGGGCCGCTGGCGTGGACCCTCCTCGTCATCGCCGCCGCGCTGCAAGGCCTGCTGTTCCTCGTCTACTTGAAGACGTCGCAAGGCGACGTGGACCTCGCGCTGCGCTTCGCCTTCGGCGAGTCGTGGGCGTTCTGGGCGCTGGCGGCCCTGTTCCCGCCGCTCCTGACGATGCGCATGATCAGCGAGGAGTCGCGCCTCGGCCTGCTCGAGTACCTCTTGACCGCGCCGGTCTCCGACGCGGCCGTGGTGCTGGGCAAGTTCGCCGCGGCCACGAGCTTCATGGCGCTGGTGTGGTCGATCGGCTTCCTGCACGCGCTGCTCGCGCAGCAAGCCGGCGTCGCGCCCGACTGGGGCGCCGTGTGGGGCGGGTGGATCGGCGCGGTGCTGGTGTCCGGCCTGTTCTGCGCGACGGGGCTCTTGTGCTCGGCGCTGACGAACACGCCCGTGGTGGCGGCCTTCGGCGCCATCGTGCTGCACATCGTCATCGTCATCCTGCCGCTCTTGTCGACCTTGACCGAGGCGCGCTGGATCCAGGACGCCATCGCGCGCGTCGACGTGCTCGACCACCACAAGGCGACCTTCCTGGTCGGCGTGCTCGACAGCGCCTACCTCGGGTTCTTCGTCGTGTGGACCGCGCTGTTCCTCTACGCGGCGACGCGCTCGCTGGAGGCGCGGCGATGGCGCTGAGCTCCCCCGAACGCGCCTCGATGTCGCGCCTCGAGCGCTGGTCGATCGCCGCGCGGGTCCTGCTGGCGCTCGCCGTCGCCGTGGCGTGCGCCCTGCTCGCCACGCGCATCCTCGAGACCCGCGCATTGCGCGCGCGCGTCGATCTGTCGCAGGACGGCGCCAACACGCTCGATCCGCTGGTCGTGGGCGTGCTGGCGCGGCTCGACGAGGAGGTCGTGGTCGACGCCTACTTCACGCCCTCCGACCCGCCCTTCGAGGTGGTGGGCGCCGAAGTGCAGGATCGCACGCGGCGGCTGCTGCGGCTGATGGCCGACGAGTCGGGCGGCAAGCTGCGCGTCGAGCTGCACGACGTCGGTCGGCGCGGGCGTCCTTCGGCGCGCGCCGAGGCGCGGCGCGGCGAACTGCAGTTGGCGGCCATCGAGCCGGGCGGGCTCGTCGTCCTTTCGCGCGGCAAGCGCAAGGAGCTCGTGCGCCTGCGCGGCGGGCTCGCCGACCTCGATCCGGGCAATCCCGATCCGCGCCTCGCGCCCTGGGCGCCGGCGCGCATCGTCTCCTTCCGCGCGGAGGAGTCGCTGGCGGCGGCGCTCTTGTCGCTGGCCGACGACGAGGAGCCGGTGGTGGCGCTGGTGGTGGGCCAGGGCGGACTCGACCCGCGGCGCACCGACGACTTCGGCGCCTCGTCGTTCGTGCGCGAACTGCAGGACGACGGGTTCCGCGTGGTGCAGGTCGACCTCGAGCGCGGACAAGCGCTGCCGGAAGACGCGCGCGTGGTCGCGCTGCTCTCGAACGCCCAGCCCTTGTCCGAGGCGGCGCTGAAGGTCGTGACCGACTTCGTCGACGCCGGTGGAAGGCTGTACGCGACGGTCGGCGGCTCGATCGAAGGTCCCGGCGGCCTGGGAGCCATCGCGCGGCGCTACGGCATCGGCATCGACCCCGACGGCATCGTCGCGCGCGGCGTGCCGAGCCTCGGAGGAGCGCTGGAGGAAGGCAGTCCCAGCTGCGCCGACCTGTCGATCGGCCTCGACGGCATGGCGGGCATGAACCAGGTGACGGATCCGCTGCGCGCGGCGGGCCGGCGCGTCTACCTGCGCGCGTCGCGCGCCCTCGCGCGCGCCACGCCGCCGCGCGGGGCCAGCGTCATCGAGCTGCTGCGCGCGCCGGACAAGTCGTGGATCGACCGTCCCGACTCCTCCGGCAGGCATGATTGGCGCCGCGGCGCCGGGGAACTGCCCGGGCGTCCCGTCGTGGCGATGCAGGCCCTGATGCCGGCGCTGTCCACCGTGCCGGCTGGCCGTCGGCGCGCGGACGAACGGCCCGAGACGCGCGTGCTCGTCGTGGGAGCGAGCGAGGTGGCCGCCAACTGGATGCTGCCGCAGAACCGCGACTTCACGCTCTTGTGCTTCAACTGGCTGGCGGCGCGCGACACGCGCGTCGCGCTCAAGCGCCAGGATCCGGCCGCGCGCCGGCTCGACTTGTCGCAGGCCGAGGCGTTGAGCGGCATCTACCTCGTGGCGGTGTGGCTCGCGCCTCTCGCCTGCGCGCTGCTCGGCCTGCTCGTGTGGTGGAGGCGCCGCGCGTGAAGCCGCGCGGACTGCTGCTGCTCGTCGCGCTCCTCGCCCTGCTCTGGGGCGCCTGGCGCCTCGTGGAAGGCGAGGAGCGCAGGGTCGAGGCGGACCTCGACCGCGCGCTCGTCGAGGGCGTGCACGAGGCCGACGTGGTCGGCGTGCGCCTCGAGAACGTCGAACGCGACTACATCGCGGAGTTCCGGCGCCGGGCCG
>JBEBCR010000066.1:0-2605 GCA_041157565.1 Planctomycetota bacterium
TCTCCTCCCTCCAGCGCCTCGCCGTCCTCTGCCTCGCCTCGCTCGCCCTCCTCGCCCTGTCGACCTCGGCCAAGGCCCAGTCCTTGATCACCAAGTCGCAGCGCGAACTGGTGGTCCTGCAGGCCGACCTCGGCGGCGACTTCATGTACGAGTTCATCGAGGACCAAGGCGTCAACGCCGCCGTCTCCCAACTCGCCCCGGCGTACGGCCGAGTGCGCGTGGTGCGCGACGGCCAGGCGTCCTTGAGCGGCCTCGTCAACGCGCTCGACGCCTCCACCATCCTCGCCAACGTGCGTGCCGTCGACCTAGTCATCATGACGCACGGTTCCGACTGGGTCAGCGACTCGGGCTGGGACGAGTGGATGGTCTTCTCCAACGAAGAGTGGCGCTCGACCCTCGAGGTCAGGAACCGCCTGCAGTCGAGCCTCACCGCGGCGCAACGCTCCAAGCTGCGCATGGTGTTCAGCACGGCTTGCTACAGCTCGTCGCACAGGAACCAATGGATCGAGGCGGGCTTCAAGTGCGCTTCGGGTTCGGTAGGCGTGTACGCCGACTCGGCCGCGAGCTTCCTGCCCTTCCTGTCGACGTGGGCTTCGGGCGCCAATGCTCCGCTCCTGCCCTTCCTGCCCGACCCGCGCAGCACGCAGACCTTCCAGGTCGCCGTCAACGCCGCCAACGCAGCCGACCCGATGCGCAACTGGGACAACGCCGCCCGCGCCTACTACCTCGCGATCCTCCGAGCCGATGTCGCGTTCGACGTCAACAGCTGGCGCCACACGAGCTTCTCCTCGAACGCGGCGCGCAACTTGACGATCGCGAAGATGTTCTGAGTCATGGCGAAGGCGGCGACCATGCCGCGCGCAGCACCAGCCGCGGGGGCGACCCTGCGGCTGGTTGCATGTCGCGGGCTCGGATCGCGCCGGCACGAGCGGTCTTGGCCGAGACTTGGCTTGCCTTGCGAGCGCGGTGCCGGAGGATGAAGTCCATGCGCGCCGCCCAATACACCCAACCCGACGCACCCCTGAGACTCGTCGACCTGCCCGTGCCCACGCCGGGCCCGGGCCAAGTCCTCGTGCGCATGAAGGCCAGCGGCGTCTGCGGCACCGACATCCATGTGTGGCACGGGCACTTCCCGGTGACCGCGCCGCTCGTCCTCGGCCACGAACCCGTGGGCGTGGTCGAGGTCCTCGGCGCGGGCGTGCAAGGCTTGAAGGTCGGCGATCGCGTGGGAGTGTCGTGGGTGCAGCGCGGTTGCGGCGCCTGCGGCCAGTGCCAGCGCCACAAGGAGCTCTACTGCGACGCGGCGACGACTTGGATGACGCTGGGTGGCGGCCACTGCGAGTACATGCTGGCCGAGGCGCGCGGCTGCACCTTGATTCCCGAGGGCGTCGACTGGGCCGTCGCCGCGCCCATGTTCTGCGCTGGCTACACGGTGATGAGCGGCTACCGCAACGCGCGCGCCAAGGCGGGCGAGCGCGTCGCCGTCGTCGGCATCGGGGGCCTCGGCCACCTCGCCGTGCAAGTCGCCAAGGCCATGGGCCACGAGGTGGTCGCCATCACGGGCAGCGCCGACAAGCGCGCCGAAGCGCTCTCCTTCGGCGCCGACGAGGTGCTGGTCGTCAAGGAGCACGCCGGGCTGGAGCTCGCCGCCATGGGTGGCGCGGACATCGTCTTGTCGACCTCCAACTCGATGCGCCACAACTCGCAGGTGCTCGCCGGGCTGCGCCACGAAGGGCGGCTCGTCACCATGGCGGTGGGCGCGGATCCGATCGCCGTCGATCCGATGCTGATGCTGCTGAAGCAGCTTTCCGTCGTGGGATCGATGCAGGACGAGCGCCAGGACATGGTCGAGGTGCTCGCCTTGGTGGCGGCGGGCAAGGTCAAGCCCAAGCTCGAGTTGTACGGGCTCGACGAGATCAACACGCTCATGGAACGCCAGCGCGACGGCAAGGTGCGCTACCGCGGCGTCGTGGAGTTGGCGCGCTGAGGCGCGGCCCGCGACTCAGTCGCGCACGAAGGCGAAGTCGAACTCGTAGGGCACCACGCCCAGCCGCAGCTCCAGCCGGGCGCGCAAGCCAGTCCCGGCGGGCACGCGCAGGTCGTGGAACATGAACTTCTCCGCGTGCTCCATGGTCTCGCGCGCCACGAGCACCTCGCGCTGGTCCGGGAGTTCGTCGCCGTCGTCGTCGCGGTACACGACGAAGGACGCGCGCTCGATGCGCTCGAGGCCCGGGGGCGTGCGCGCGCCGATCCAGGCCAGCGACAACTTGGCGCCCCCGTCCTCCGACCTGATCTTGGCGCGACGCGCGATGAGCTCCGGCGCCTCGATCAGCTCGCGCGAGCTGCCCGCCGGCCAACGCGTGCTCGAGCACGCCGCGGCGCAGAGCAGCAGCGCGAGGGCGGACCCGGGCGGTGTTGTCAAGTTTGCATGACAAACGCCACCTCTCGCCCGCCGCCTCGGATGCCTGCAGGCGCGCGCCACGGCGGTTCAGTAGTTCTTGGCGAACAGGACGCGGCGCGCGCTGGGCGCGCCGGTCTTGATGCAGCGGCCGGGCTCGATCGCCGGACCCTGGCCTTCGTACGGCAGGCAGCGGATGGTGGCCTT
>JBEBCR010000067.1:0-2857 GCA_041157565.1 Planctomycetota bacterium
TGCAGGACCACCAGTTCGCGCTGCGACTTGGTGATCAAGGACTGGGCCTTGGCCGAGGTCGACAGGGCGAGGAGGGCGAGCGAGGCGAGGCAGAGGACGGCGAGGCGCTGGAGGGAGGAGAACATGGCTGTGGGCTTTCCTTAGGTTGCTGGAGGGGGCGCCCAGCGCTCGGTCGCCGCCACCCGCTTTGGGTGGCTGTCGCTGCCGTTGCTGGACACCTCCCGGGACACGCCTGCCGCCAAGCTCCAACCCACAAAGCTTGAATCCGCTTACTTGTTCATAAGTCGATTACAAAAAATGACTTGCGACTAGATTGCTTTCGCCGACGGATGCGCCAAGACGGGCTACTTCCCCACTTCGCTAGGCGACGGCATGCAGCCCGGCACCCCCTAGCCTGAGGGCGAGGACGCCTGCGCGGGGAACCGACCAGCGGCGTCAGCGCACCAAGCCGGCCCGGCCCGGCTGCGGATCTTCGTCGATCTCGGGCAGGCGACCGTCGAAGGTCGCCTCCGACACGCCGAACTGGTCGAGGCCGTACAGGATCGTCGGGCCCAGCGCCAACTGCGCGGCCCCTTCGAGCACGATCTGCGTGGTGGGCGCGTAGCAACGGCCATCGACTTGGACGCTCGCCAAGTCGGAGATGGTCCACGTGGAGGCCAGCCCGCGCTGCAGCGCCCACGTGCGACCCCAACCGGTCAGCCCCGACATGGGCTCTCCCGCGATGCGGCTGGAGCCGGTCAACTGCATCCCCACGAAGTCGCCCAACTGGACGGTGGCGCCGTCCAAGTACAGCTCCGCGGTGCCGGACAACACGATCGGCCCATCGAACTGGTGCAGTCCGGCGGACAAGACGACGCGGCCACCGCTCGCCTGCAATCCGGCGTGCAAGCCGGGAGCGACGCGCGTCAGGGAGACGTTGTCGTGCCCGATCGGCAGGGCCGGTCCGGCGCCCCAGGGGGGCATGGGCACCGCCGCCTTGGGGTCGGGCGGGACGTCGTAGTCGGTCGCCACGCGCCCGTCGATGCGCGCCTCGCTGTCCGGATCCAGGTCGCCGGCGATGCGCACGATGGGCGCGACCAGCTCGCTGAAGCCCGTCACGGACACGGCGCGCGCGTCTGGCGAAGCGACCGACACTCCGCCCGCGCTGCGCAAGCTGGACTCGGCGGTCAAGGCGACGGCGCCCGCGAACGGCTCGAGGGCCAGCAGGCTGGTCGTGTGGCGCGCCGGACGGTGCACGGCGACGCTGCTGCGCTCGATGCTGAAGGGGCCGTTTTCAAACAGGCCTCCAAGCACCAAGCCCACCGGGCCGTTGGGGTGGTCCGCGGCGAAGCGCACGCGCACCCGCACGGCGGGTCCACCCTCCGGCAGCGGGGTGAACTGGCGCGTCTGGGCATCCCAGTCGCCGAACAGCACGTCCCCCCCACCGGCCTTGCCGTCGATCACCTGCACCACGACGGGCCCGTTCGGCCCGCGGTTGGCGGCCGCGGCGGTCAAGGCATCGGCCACGGCCGCTTCCGGGCCATCGGGGTAGCGCGCGGCGGCGGCCAAGGCCACGGCGTCGGCGGCGACCTTGGCTTGGGCGTAGGCCCGCAGGGCCAGTCCGATCTCCAACCCGAGCCACGTCAGCATGAGCACGACGGGCAGGAAGATGACGATCTTGATCGAGGCCACCCCCGCTCGGGAATGGGCCCGGGCTCGGCAGCCTGCGGTCGCGGGAGGTCTGGCCATCTTCAGGAATCGGGAGGCTCGGCTTCCGGCCCAAAGAGTACCATTTGGGGAGGGCCTTGTCGGCCCCACACCCGTCCCCATGCACGCCCGCCCGTTCCCAAGGTCGGCACCTGTCGGATTTCCATGACATCCGCCCTTGCCGTGCTTGAGTCCACCAAGGCAGAGCCCGCAGGCCCCCCGGCTTGGATCTGGGCGCTGCTTCTGGTCGCTTGCGTCGTGGCCACCCGCACGGACCTGCGCTCGATGCGCATCCCCAACTGGCTGACGCTGCCGCTGTTCGCCTTGGGAGTCTCGTACTGGAGCATCGTGGGCGGCCTCGCGGGGGTGGGCGACTCGCTGCTTGGCGCCCTGATCTGCGGTGGCATCTTCATCGGCGCCTACGTCCTCGCCGGGGGCGGGGCTGGCGACGCGAAGCTGATGCTCGCCATGGGCGCCTGGGTCGGGTCGGACCCGGCCGTGGTGCTGGTGCTCGGCGTGACCTTCGCCGGGTTCTTGTGGAGCATGATCATGACGATCAAGCGCCTCGGAATCGGCGCGGTCCCCATCACCATCCTGCACGGCGTGACCATGACGCGCCTCGAGTTCCGCAAGGTCCTGCGCTCGGGCGTGACGACCAACGCGGCGCCCGAGCCCACCGACCAGACGGAGCGACCCGACCACTGGATGCCGTACGCCCCCGCGATCCTCGTCGGGACGATCGCCAGTTGGTGGTACTGGAACACCTACGGAGCCATCCTGTGAAGCTCCCCCGCCAAGCCTCCTTGCGCTTCGAACGCTCGAGCATCCGCCGTCGCGGCGTGGAGACCATCGAGGTCGCCATCGCCCTGCCGCTGCTCCTGATCGTCATCTTCGCCGGCTTCGAGTACGGCTGGGCGGTGCTGCGCAGCATCCAGGCCGACCATGCGGCGCGCGAAGGCGCGCGCGTGGCGGCGCTGCACGGCGCGACCGCCGGCGACGTCGAGGCGCGGGTGTTCCAGACCCTCGGCGACGCGGGCATCGTGGACGCCACGGTGGCGATCGACCCGCTCGACCCGGGTCTCGTGCCGCCCGGGCTGCCGATCACCGTGCGCGTCGAAGCTCCCTACCAGTCGAATCGCCTGCTCGGCCTCTCCGGCCTGATGCCACTGCC
>JBEBCR010000068.1:0-16777 GCA_041157565.1 Planctomycetota bacterium
TGTAGCCGATGCGCTCGGGACGACCATCGGCGAAGTCGGCGCGCTCCAGCCGCACGGCTCGACCTTCGTGCTCCGCGAGCACGGGCGGCGCCTGGATGTCGGGGAAGACGCCGCCGCGCGCGGGCAGTTCAGGATCCGGCACGGGGATCGGAGCCGGCCGCCGCGAGTCCGGCAGCGCAGGCCAGGCGCGAGCGGGCGCGGCAGGCTGCGACGCGACGGGAGCACCGCCAGCCAGCTCGTACGCGCTGCCAGTCCTGGATCCGGCCAGCGCCGGATCCGCGGGTGCTCCACCCGGTCCTTCGCGCGGTTCGGGGCTGCACGCCAGCGCGAGCGCGGCCCAAGCCGCGTTCAGGCACGCCAAGCGCCAGCGGGTTCCACTCGTGCATCGCATCGTGCGTGGATCCTCGTCCATGCCACCCCCGTCGCGCAAGCGGCGAAGGCCGCCAGGCTCAGGAGCCGGCGTGGTCGACGAAGAGCGCCGCGCGCGTGGCCTCCGACAGGAGGGCCTCGCCGCGCAGTTCGGGGTGGTCGCAGCCGATGGCGACGGGCACGGCGCCGCCCACGGGGAACTTGAGGTACTGGACGGTGGAGAGCTTGCCTTCGGTGCGCTGGCGCTCGTCGATGGCGGGCCGCACGAGACGCCCATCGGCGAGGCGCGCGTAGAGGCGCTCGGGCAGGTCGAGCCAGCGCACGAGCTTCTCGGCGCGCTCGCGCGGATCGTCGAGCTCGACGAGGAGCGTGCAGCCAAGGTCGCCGCCCTGCCCGATCAGCTCGTTGTAGGTGTCGAGCTCGTGGCGGATGTCGGCCTCCTTGACGATGCGCTCCGCGCGCACCATCTCGTGGACCTGGTAGCGGATCGTCTCGTGGTTCTCGAACAGGAAGGTCAGGACGCCCGCCACGTTGGCGCGGCGCAGCCCCTTGGCCGCCATGGCCGCCGCGCGCAGCTCGTCGCGCCGCTCGCCGTAGGTGACGTAGTCCAGGATCTCCGATCGTTGCACGCGCTTCATGTCAGGTGGCCTTGACGGAACCGTCGAAGGACTCGCCGCGGTAGGCCTTGGCGAGGATGGTCAGGGGATGCATGGGCTTGGCGCCGGCGTGCTGCTGGAACTGGATGGCCGCCAGCGGGCAGTCGGTGGACCAGGCCTGGGCGTCGGCGGCGCGCATGTCGCGGAAGGAATTGGCGCCCGCGCGCTGGCTGGGCTCGAAGCCCTCGACCTTCATGGCGTGGGTGCCGTCGTGCCCGCAGCACTCCATGACCGGCGTGATCGGCGAGCCGAAGATGCGCCGGAACAAGTCGCGCGCGCGCAGCCCGGTGCGCTGCACGCGCAGGTGGCACGGCGCGTGGTAGGCGATGGAGCTCGGCTTGCTCTTGACGTCCTTCTGGAAGCGCGGCTCGTCGCGGATCGACCACAGGTGGTCGCAGGGATCCTTGACCGCCGCGGCGACCTTGGTGGCGCGCGCGCGCAGCGCGCCCTCGAACCACTTGGGCCACTTCTCGCGCATCGTCATCGAGCAGGTCGGATTGATCGCCAGCACCTTGGCTCCGGCGTCGACGTAGGGCTCGAGCACGTCGAGGTTGTGCTCCGCGCGCCGCCGCGCCTCGTCGAGGTTGCCGCTCTCCCACGCCGGCATGCCGCAGCACGCCAGCCCCTTGGCGCAGGCGGTCGGCACCGAGTTGCGGTCGAGCACCTCGAGCGCGTCGCGGCCGATCTGCGGTTCGTTGTTCTGCACGTAGCAGGTCGGGAACAGCACCGCCTCGTCGCCCGCGCCGGCCGGACGCACGCGGCCCCTGGACGCGGCCCAGGCCTCGAAGGTCTCCGAGGCGAAGTCGGGCAGCAGCTTGTCGCGGTGCACCCCGAGCACCTTCTCCATGAACCAGCGGTGCGCCGCCACGCGGTTCATGGTGTTCGCCATGCCGAAGCTCATGCGCGCCATGCGTCCAGCCAGGTCCGGATCTCCGAGCACGCGATCGCGCAGCTTGACGCCGCGCTTCTTGGCGCGCACCGCCTTGTAGCGATGCACGAGCTCGGGGAAGTCGAGGTTGAACGCGTGGCCGATGCGCGGCGTGTACGGGCACTCGACCTCGCACAGCTTGCACTGGAAGCACTCGTCCATGACGCGGTCGGTCTCCTCGGCGGTGACCTTGCGCGCGTCGCCGGCGTGCTTCTCGTCGAGCAGCTTGAACAGGTCGGGGAAGGCGTCGCAGTACTTGAAGCACATGCGGCAGCTGTTGCACAGCTCGAAGGCCCGCTCGACCTCCGCGCGCAGTCCAGCCTCGTCCCAGTACTTCGCCTCGGACGGGTCGTACGACAAGCCGCTCGTGGGTTGCGCGGAGATGGTCATGTGGAGCCTGGCGTGGCGGGGTGGATCGGCGGACGGGGATCGAGGAACGCTGGGCCGAGAGCCGGCCCCTACAGCGTGGAAGGCCCGCACGCCGCCGGACAGGCGCGCGGGCGAGCCTCCCTTGCACGCGCCGGCGCGATGCGCCCGCGCGGTCGGGTCAGGAGATCGACTTGAGCAGGGCTTCGAACTTGCCGGCGTGGCTCTTCTCGGCCTTGGCCAGCGTCTCGAACCAGTCGGCGATCTCGGCGAAGCCTTCCTCGCGCGCGGTCTTGGCCATGCCCGGGTACATGTCGGTGTACTCGTGCGTCTCGCCCTTGACGGCGGCGGCGAGGTTCTTGTCCGTCGTGCCGATCGGCAGGTCGGTGGCGGGGTCGCCGGCGCGCTTCAGGTAGTCGAGGTGGCCGTGGGCGTGGCCCGTCTCGCCTTCGGCGGTGTCGCGGAAGTTGCCCGCGATCTCCGGGTAGCCTTCCACGTCGGCTTGCTTGGCGAAGTACAGGTAGCGGCGGTTCGCCTGGCTTTCGCCAGCGAAGGCGGCCTTCAGGTTGGCGTGGGTCTTGGAGCCCTTGAGTTCCGGCATGGTGGTCGGTGGTGGTCAGGTCCCGGGTCGCGGGACGGTCGTGCAGGGAGGAGTCGTGGGAGAGGACCGCGCCAGTGCGTGGCGCGGGGTCGCGCGCGGGAGCGACCAGGCGCCGCGGGACGCGCCCGCCGCCTCGTCGTGGCGTCGCGCGCGGCGACGCTCTCCCTAGCGAGACCCTAGATTGCGTTCGGGCGTACGCAGGATCAAGTGGTCCGGATGCGCAAACCAAGCCCCCAGGGGACGAGCCGCGCCGCGAGTCGCGCGATGGACCCCGATCCGGCTGGTGCCGAGCGCGGCGACGGCCGGACTCGACGATCAGGAGCGCGGCAGGCCGCGCTCGATGTCCGACAAGGCGGCCGCGGCCGCCGTGCAGACGTCGCCATCGTCGTCGGCGAGCAGTTCGCGCAGTTGCGGGATCGCGCCCTCGCCTGCCTTGCCCATGTTCCCGAGCGCCTGGCAACCCGCCAAGCGCACCTTGGGATCCGGACTCTTGAGCTGGGCCAGCGGAGCGGACAGGTCGACCTTGGCCGCGGACTTGCCGCCGCCGAAGAAGGAGAAGAGTCCCATGTCCCAACAAGGTACCCGCTCGGGGCTACCTTGCAAGCCGGGCCTCGACCGCTTGGCGCAGGGCGCGCGCCGTGGCCGGCCCGTAGCCCTGGTAGTGGTTGTTGGCGAAGGCGTGGACCTCGCGCACGCGCGGCGCCAGGTCGACGAGCAGCGCCGCGTGGCGCTCGATGCTCTCCGACTTGTCCAGCGCCACGCGGTCGAAGCGCTCGCAAGCCGCCTCGGTCGCCTGCCGGTCTCCGATCAACCGCGCGTACAGGAAGTCGGCCGTGACGAGGTCGAAGCGCGCGGCGAGCTCCCACGGCGGCGGCATGTAGGCGATCTCGGCCAGGGCGAAGGCGGCGCCGCGCGCGCGCAGCAGCGACAAGAGCGGCTCCCCCACCCAGGCCTTGTTGCGCACCTCGACCGCGATGGGGATCCCGCGCGGCAGGCCGCCGAGGAACGCGTCGAGCCGCGCGAGGAAAGGCGCGGGCGAGGCGAAGGCCGAGCGGTTGAAGTACGGGAACTGCAGGAGGAGCGGACCGCGCCGCGGCCCGAGGAGCTCGATCGCCTCGAGGAAGCGCGCGCAGTCCTCGCGCGCCGCCGGACTGTCAAGGATGCTTGACGCATCGGGGCTCGGCCCGGAGCCGCCGTGCACGATGGAGCGCGGGAACTTGGCGCTCAACCGGAACGACTCGGGGGTCTTGGCGGCCCACCCGCGCACCATGCTCGCGGCAGGGACGCGGTAGTAGGTCGCGTCGCACTCGACGGCGTCGAAGACGCCCGCGTACGCGCGCAGCATGTCCCCCGCCCTTGTGCCGGGCGGGTAGAAGGGTCCGATCCAATCGGTCTCCGACCAGCTCGAGGTGCCGATGCGCCAGGCCGTCATGCGCGCCTCTGCGCGAGCAGGTGGTCGAGCAGCAGGAAGCCGAGGAAGAACGCGGCCGCGCACAATCGGCCGAGACCCGCCTCGGACAATCCGGCGAACTGCAGGGCGCGCGCCAAGGCGGCGAAGAACAAGGCCGCCAGCGCGGCGCCGAGCACGCTGGCGCGGCCACCCGACAAGGACGCGCCGCCCACGACGGCGCAGGCGATGGCGTCGAGCTCCAAGGCGACGCCTCCGATCGAGCTGCCCGAGGACGAGGACAAGGCCAGCGCCACGCCGGCCAAGCCGCCGCAGGCTCCCGACACGACGTGCATCCAGAGGCGCGAGCCGCCCGGATCGAGCCCCGCTTGGCGCGCGGCGTGCTCGTCGCCGCCGGCCACCAGCGCCTCGCGCGCGACGCGCCAGCGGGAGAGCAGCCAGTGCCCGACCACGACGACGACGAGGAACAAGGCGGCCGCCGGTCGCCAGCGGCCACCGGCGAGCTCCAGCGACGCGCCGCTCCAGGCGGCGAATTCGCGCTCGTCGATGGCGATCGACTCCTCGGCCAGCGACAGGGCCAAGGCGCGCAGCGCGAACATGGCGCCGAGGCTCGCGACGAAGGCGGGCACGCGCGACAGGCGCAGGAACCACCCCAGGGACAAGCCGCTGAGCAGTCCGCTCGCCAAGCCGAGAGAGGCCGCGACGAGTGGCGGCGCTCCCGCCTGCGCCGAAAGCGCCACGACCAGGCTGGAACACGCCGCGAGGCTGCCGGTGGACAAGTCGATCGAGCCCGAGGCGAGCACGAACGCCGCGCCCACGGCGGCGATGCCAGGGATGGCGGCGTCCGCGCACAGGTCGGGCAGGAGGCGCGCCCCGAGGTAGTTCGGCAGCAAGAGCCCCGCGCCGAGGACGAACGCGCAGAGGCAGGCCGCAACGCGCCACGCGGGCTCGCGCAGCAGGCGCGCGACGGGATGCGGGCCGCTCACGCCGCCGCTCCCTCGGCGGACCGGCGCCGCTCGCGCCACGCCAGCACGGCGACCAGCACGGCGGCGCGCGCGAACAAGCCGGTGGCGGTCGAGGCGCCCTGCCAGGCCAAGGTCAGCACCAGCGCCTCGGCCGCCAGCGCTCCGCCGGCGACCGCCACGACGCCCACGCGCCCGCCCGACAGGCCGGCACCCGACAGCACCAGCGCCACGAGCACGTCGAGTTCGCGCCACGCCCCGATGGACGAGGCGTCCGCGGCCCCCAGTTCGCAGGCGCTGGCGACGCCGGCCAACGCCGCGGCGAAGCCGGACAGGCCGAAGGCGACGAGCGCTTGGCGCTCGACCGGCAGTCCGGCGAGCCGCGCGGCGCGCGAGTTCATCCCGATGGCGACGGACTGCAGGCCGGCCATGCGCCGCGTCCACCACCAGTGCATGGCGAGGACGAAGCACAGCGCCACCCAGGCGATCGCCGGCAAGTGGAGCGGCGACCACTGGCCCAGCGCGCGCACGCCGGGATCCTGCGCGTGGTGCACGCCACCGCCGGAGACGAGCTGCGCCGCGCCGCGCCAAGCCGACAATCCGACCAAGGTGGCGAGCAGCGCCGGCAGGCGCAGTCGGCCCACGCACGCTCCGGTCGCCAACCCCGCGGCGAGTCCGGCGCACAAGGCGAGCGCCAAGGCGGCGGGCACGTTGAGCCGCGTCGACGCCACGACGAACACCGACGAGCACAGGGCCATGGTCGAGCCGATCGACAAGTCGACGCCGCCGGCGGCGACGAGCGGCACGCACGCCACGGCCAGCAGGACGGCGCCCGATCCATGCAGGCACAGGTCCGCCAACGCGCCCACGAGGCGTCCATCGTGGATCGACAAGGCGAGGAAGCCCGGCGTGGCCGCCGCGTTCCACGCGAAGAGGAGCGCGAGGAGCGCCCACGCGAACCAGGGACGACTCGCGCTCACGCCGCGCCCTCCGCCAGGCGCGCCACCAGCGCGTCGAGGTCGAGCGCCGCGCGCGCGGCGCTGGCGACGACGGCGTGGTCGCGCACGACGAGCACGTCGTCCGCCACCTCGAGCAGTTCCTCCAGGTGGCTCGTCGTCCACAGCACCGCCGCGCCCTCTCCGGCGGCCTCGCGCACGCGCGCGGCGATCTCGGCGCGCGCCACGATGTCGACGCCGCGCGTGGGTTCGTCCAGCACCAGCACCACCGGCCGCGCGGCGAAGAGCCGCGCCAGGAGGACCTTCTGCTGGTTGCCGCCGGAGAGGGCGCGCAGCGGATCGTCGATCGAGCGGCACTTGACGCGCAAGCGCGCCACCAGCGCCTCCGCCACGGCGCGCGTGCGGGCCTGGTCGCGCGCGCCCCCGCGCCGCGCGAGGCCGAGCGCGATGGTCTCCTCGATGGTCAGGTCCAGCCACAATCCGTCCTGGCGGCGCTCCTCGGGCGCGAAGGCGAGTCCGCCATCCATGGTCGCGGCGACGCCCGCCCCCAGCGGCCGCCCATCGAGCAGGACTTCCCCGACGCGCTTGGCGGCGCCCGCGAGCGTCAAGCACAACTCGCTGCGCCCGGATCCGACGAGGCCGGCGACTCCCGCCACGCGTCCAGCGCGCAGCGCGAAGGTCGAAGGCGAGAACGGGGCGTCCGAGCCCAGGCCGAGCGCCTGCAGGCGCGGCTCGCCCTGCGACGCGGCCGCCGCGCGCGGCAGCCGCTCGTCGGACGCCGGACGGCCGACGAGCGCCTCCGCGATCGCGCGCGCCGAGACGCGCGCCACGGGCTCGCAGAGCGCCACCAACCCGTCGCGCAGCACCACGACCTCGTCGGCGACGGCCAGCACCTCCTCGAGCCGATGCCCGACGAAGGCCATGGCGACGCCGCTCGCGCGCAGCGCGCGCAGCCGTTCGAGCATGCTGCGCGCCTGCGCCGCGTCGAGACTGGCGGTCGGCTCGTCGAACAGGATCACGCGCGCCTCGCACAGGAGCGCGGCGGCGATGGCGACCAGGGCGCGCGTCGCGGGCGGATGCGAGCCGAGCCTCGAGCGTGGATCCAGCTCGAGGCCCACGCGCGCCAGCGCCTCGCGCGACGCGCGGGCGAGCCGCGCGCGGTCGACGAACGGACCACGGCACGGCAGCCTTCCGAGGTGCAGCACCTCCCCGACCGGCAGGTCGGGCAACTGCGCCAGCTCCTGCGCCACGGCGTGCACCCCGGCGGCGCGCGCCTCGCGCGCCGAGCGCCACGCCACCGCGCGACCATCGAGCTCCACGCGTCCCGCGTCGGGCGACTCCACGCCCGTCGCCAGGCGCACGGCCGTCGACTTGCCCGCGCCGTTCTGGCCGAGCCACGCGACGATCCGCCCTGGACGAAGCTCCAGATCCACGCCACGCAAGGCGTGCGTGGATCCGTAGCGCTTCTCGGCCGCGACGAGGCGCAGCCCGGCGCTTGCCTGCGAGGAGGTCGTCTCGGGCCGTGCCTCGGCCATGCCGCCGAGCCTAGCATCCGCGCGCGGCGCCGCGCGCGCTCACTCGTAGGCGAGTTCCAGCACGCCGGACGACCAGCCTTCCTGCTGCTCGATCACGAGCTTGAAGCCGTCGCACTCGAGCGGGGCGAAGCCCACCTCCTGCCAGGCGTCCTGCGCCGTGCCGAAGCCGCCCGAGGTGGCCTGCACGCTCGTCCACGACTCGCCTTGGCGCGCTTCGAGGCGCCACGCCTTGGGCACGCGGCATTCCCCGCGGCCGGTGTCGTCGAACCAGTACACCCGCAGCTTGGAGATCGTCCGCTTGGCGGGCAGCTCGACCTCGATCCACGCCTGCCCGCCCTTGTGCGGCCAGAAGCACGTGCGCGGCACGTCGTGGTCGGCGGAGGACTTGGGCGCCGCTCCATCGAGCACGCCCGCCACGGTGTCGCCGAAGAAGCAGTGGCTGGCGCTCACCCAGTGCCCGGACACCTCTCCCATGTGACCGCCGCCCTTGGGCAGGGCGAGTTCCGGCTTGGTGGCGAGCCACACGAGCATGTCGCCGGCGCCGCGGTTGCCCCAGGTGGCGTAGGGCACGAACTTGACCGGGATGGAGCGGGTCGCGAGCTGGCGATCCTTGCGCTCGACGAGCAGCGCCTTGGACTTGGCCACGCGCGTGTTCTTCAGCGTGCGCTCGGGCGCGACCTCGAAGCGCGCGTCGTCGGGCAGCACGATGGAACGCGCCGCGCCCTCGGCGTCGACCCCCTCGAGGCACAGCACCTGCGGGCCGCGCGCCAAGGCGACGCGGCCGCGATTGCCGACCACGCGCTCGTCGCTGGTCTCGCGGCGCACCGGCATCAGGAAATGCACCTGGAACGAGTCCTTCGGCTTGAACTCGCGGTTCATGACGATCCAGTCGGCGGCGTCGGGCGCCACCTGCACCTGCGTGGGCGCGTGCTCGGGGTGCACGCGCCACCAGACTTCCTTGGCCCAGCTCGGCTTGCGCACCTTGACCGTGAAGGCCACGTTCTCGCGCGGATCGACGAGGATCTCGAGGCGTCCGGTGTCGGGGTAGTCCGTGCGCACCTCGATCTTCGTCTCGACGCCCTTCACCACGACTTGCGTGCTCGAGGCGAAGTGCTGCGAGATCCACACCGTGTCGTCGAGGCCCTCGCCGCTCGTCGCCCAGGCGCGCTCGCCCATCGCGGGCAGGTAGCGCACGATGTTCGTCGGGCAGCAGGCGCAGTCGAACCAGGGCTGGCGCGCGGCCCCGGCGGTCTCCATCGGGTTGACGTAGAAGAACCGGTCGCCCGACATCGACACGCTGGCGGGGATGTTGTTGTAGATCTGGCGCTCGACGTTCTCCGCGTGGCGCGCCTCGCCGGTGGCGAGGTACATGCGCTGGCTCCACAGAGCCAGCGCGATCGAGGCGCACGACTCGCAGTACGAGCTCTTGTTGGGCAGGTCGAATGCCCTGGTGAAGCCCTCGTTCGCCGCCGAGTTGCCGATGCCGCCCGTGACGTACATCTTCGTGCCGACGAGGTCGTCCCAGATGCGCCCAAGCCCCGCGAGCAGCGGCGCGTCGCCCTCGAGGCGCGCGAGGTCCGCGGCGCCGGCGTACAGGTAGCAGGCGCGCACTGCGTGCCCGACGACCTCCGCCTGCTCGCGCAGCGGCTTGTGGTCCTGCGCGTACTCGCCGAAGCCCGCGCGTCCCTGCTTGCTCCCGCGCTGGCCGACGAAGAAGCGCAGCAGCTCCAGCCAGCGCTTGTCGCCCGTCGCCTCGTGGAGCTTGGCGAGCGCCAGCTCGATCTCCGGGTGCCCGCACGGATCGAGGCGCTTGCCGGGACCGAATTCGGAGGCGATGTGTCCAGCGAACTTGACGGCCACGTCCATCAAGGTCGCGTCGCCCGTGGCCGCCTTCCACGCGATCGCCGCCTCGATCAGGTGGCCCGCGCAGTACAGCTCGTGGCCGTGCGCGATGTCCTTCCAGCGCTCGCCGGGCGCCGCCAGCTGGTAGTAGGTGTTCAGGTAGCCGTCCGGCATCTGCGCCTTGGCGATGGTGCGGATCAAGGCCCGGGTGCGCTCCTCGAGCGCCGGGTCCGGGCTCCCCGAGGCCTTCGCCTGGTGCAGCGCGTACGCGATGCCCTCGATCAGCTTGTAGACGTCGGAGTCGTTGAAGAGGAAGCCCTGGTGCTTGCCCTGCACCTCGCCGGCGGCCACGGCGAAGTTGCGCAGGCGCCCGGTGTCCTCGCACTGCTTCCAAACCGCCGCGATGGTCGACGCGCGGTTGACCTCGATGCGCGGCGCGAAGAACGGATCCTTGACCGCCACCTCCTGGAACGGGACGGCGCGCAGCGGATCGGAGCGCAGGACGGCCTGGGCCGGAGCGGACGACGCGCAGACGTGCAGGCACAGGAGGGTCCCGAGGAGGAGCTTTGCGGAGGCGAGGATCTGCATGGGTGGAGGTTCGAGGGGACGGTTGGTGTCGGCGTTCGACCTGTACGGACTTCAGTAGCGGCGGTTGGGCAGTTCCGCGGCCGCCTGCGCGGCCTCGAAGAGGCGATCCGCGACGACGATGCGGGACTCGACGCGTTCGCCGCGCAGGAGGGCCTGCACCGCGTCCAGCGCCAAGGGGCCGAGCAGCGGCGAGCACTCGACGGCGGCCGACAACTCGCCGCGCGCCATGGCCTCGAAGGCCGGCCGCGTGGCGTCGATGGACACGACCAGCACGTCCCTGCCGGGCGCGCGCCCCGCGGCCTTCAGCGCCTCGATGGCGCCGAGCGCCATGTCGTCGTTGTGCGCGTAGACCGCCTGGAAGGGTTCGGCCTCCGAACGCAGGATGGCCTCCATCTGCTTCTTGCCCTCGGCCAGCGAGAACTGCGCCGGCTGCGAGCGCACGACGCGCAGGCGCCCATGCGCCGCGAGCTCCTCGTGGAAGCCCTTCTTGCGGTCGATGGCCGGAGCGGAGCCGGTGGTGCCCTCCAGCTCGACGATGCGCACCTCGCCGCTCGTGGCGCCGACCAGGAAGCGCGCCGCCATGCGGCCCTCGGCCACGAAGTCCGAGGCGATCAGCGTGGCGTACAAGGACGGATCGGCCTGCACTCCCCTGTCGACGAGCACGACGGGGATGCCCGCCTCCTTGAGCTCCTTCAGCACGGGCTCGAATCCCTGCTCCTTCTGCGGAGCGAGGATGACCGCGTCGACCTGCTGCGCCACGAAGCCGCGCAGCGCCTCGAGCTGCTTCTCCATGCGCCCCTGCGCGTCGACGAGCTTCAACTCCACGCCGCGCGCCTCGGCCTCGGCCACGATGGAAGCCGTCTCCGCCACGCGCCAGGCGCTCTCGGCGCCGATCTGCGAGAAGCCCACCACGGGACGCCCGGCGTCGGGGGCCTCGGAACCGCAGGCGGCGAGCGCGAGGGACAGCAAGGCCCAAAGAAGCTGGACCACGCGCTCGGGGCGGCCGCGGGCCGGTCGTCCAGGTCGGATGTCGTGCATGGGGGTGGCATGGTAGCGCCGCAAGCGCCAGCCATGCAGCGGGACTTGCACGGCCTTCACGCGCGCCTTGCCGATTCTCCATGCGCCAAGCGCCCTCTTGGGCCCAGCCGCGTTCGCCCCGCCCGCTTCGGGCGCGAACGAAGCGCGCGCGGCGCGACGCCCAAAGGAGGAGAACAGCACATGGACCAGGCCCGCAATCCCTTCCGCCTGCTGCCCGCTCGAACCCGACTGCGTCCCCTGCTCGCCCAGCTCGAACGCATCCTCGCGCTCGACGAGCTGGAGCGCAGCTACGGCCGACTCAGGCCGAGTCGCGACGCGCTGGAGTTCATCGAGCGCGCCCTGGCCGACCTGCAAGTCGACGTGCGCGTCGACAAGGAGGAGCTCGCGGGCGTGCCGCGGTCCGGCGCGACGATCGTGTGCGCCAACCATCCGTTCGGCGCGGTCGAAGGCCTGATCCTCGCGCGCGAACTGCGCAGGCTGCGCCCCGACGTCAAGATCCTCGTCAACAGCCTGCTCGAACGCATCGTCGAGCTGCGCGAGCTGTTCCTCGGGGTGGACGTGCTGGGCGCCGACGATCAGGCGGCCAACGCGCGCGCGCTGCGCGCCGCCCTGCGCCACCTGGGGCAGGGCGGACTGCTGGTGGTCTTCCCCGCGGGCGAGGTCTCCAGCCTGAAGGTGAGCACGCGCGAGGTGACCGATCCGCCGTGGAGCACCTCGGTCGCGCGCCTGGCGCTGCGGACGGGCGCCCACACCTGCCCCGCCTACTTCGACGGGCGCAACGGGGCCTTGTTCCAGATCGCGGGGCTGCTGCACCCTCGCCTGCGCACGGCGCTGTTGCCGCGCGAGCTGGTCAACAAGCGCGGACGCACCATCGCACTGCGCGTCGGCCGGCCCATCGCCGCCGCGGAGCTTTCCCAGCTGGAGGACGACGCGGCGCGCACCGACTACCTGCGCCTGCGCACCTACGCGTTGGGCGCGAAGGCCTCGGTCGGCGCCAAAGGCGGTCGCCGGCGGCGATTGGCGCCCCGTGCGTCGCGCGCGACGGTCGTGCCCGTGGCTCCGGTCGGCGCACGGAGCGAGTGGGAACGCGAGCTGGCTCGACTGCCCGCGGACTCGCGGCTGGCGACGCAGAACGGACTCGTCGCCCACCTTGCGCGCGCCCGCGAGATCCCCGAGCTCCTGCTGGAGATCGGACGGCAGCGCGAACTGGCGTTCCGCGCCGTGGGAGAGGGCACCAACCTGCCGCGCGACCTGGACCGCCACGACGAGCGCTACCGCCACCTTGTCCTGTGGGACGAGCGCGAGGGACGGGTGGCCGGCGCCTACAGGTTGGGCGCGACGGACGAGTTGCTTCGCGGCGACGACGTGTCGGAGATGTACACCGCCAGCCTGTTCCACTACGACCGCGCGACCCTGCGCCGCTTCGAACCGGCGCTGGAACTCGGGCGTTCCTTCGTCGCGGCCGACTACCAGAGGAGCTACGCGCCGCTCTTGACCCTCTGGAAGGGCATCGGGACGCACGTGGCGCGCAATCCGCGCTACCGCCATCTGTACGGTCCCGTGTCGATCAGCGCCGACTACCATCCACTGTCGCGCCAGTTGATCGCGCAGTACCTGCAGCGCCACAGCTCCGCTCCGGCCGCGGCCGGCTTCAGGCCTCGTTCGCCGTTGGAACTGAGGCGCGTCCAGGGGCTCGAGCCGGCGCGCATCTCGCAACTCCTCGGCCGCGGACTCGACTTGTCGTCGTTGGTGTCCGACCTCGAATGCGGCAGGAGGGACGTGCCGGTGCTCCTGCGCGAGTACCTGAAGCTCGGGGGCAAGGTCGTGGCGCTCAACGTCGATCCCGCCTTCAACGACGCCCTCGACGCCTTGCTGGTGGTCGACTTGGCGCGGACGCCGGAGCGCCTCCTGCGGCGCTACCTGGGCGTGGCGGGCGCGAGTTCGTTCCTGCTCCACCATGGCGCGCTGGAGCTGGAGGTGGTCGCCTGAAGGGACTCGAGACCCCCGCCCGGCTCAGCGCCAGGGCGCGAGGCCGAGCCGGTGCGCGTACAGGAGGTACAGGCCGCCGAAGAGGAGCACGTGGACCAGCACGCGATCGACGCCGCGACGGCGCAAGGCCCCTTGCACCGCGCCCACCGTGTCGCGCGTCAGGCGTTGGACGAGCAGGAAGAATCCGCCCAGGAATCCGACGACGACCGCCATGGAGAACACCACGCGCAGCCAAGGCTCGAGGCTCGAGCGCACGACCTGCGCGACGACCTCCTCCTTGAGCACGTTGGCGACGAGCAGGGTCTCGGCGAGCAGCAGCGCGGCGTGCAGCCGCAGTCCGTCCTTCCTGGGCACTCCGCCGTGATAGCGCAAACGCGCCCCGGGCTGTAGGGGGCGCCGCGTGGCGTCGCGCCGCGCGGCCTGCTACCCTCCCGGCGATGGCGACCCAAACGCCCGACGAGCCGCGTCCGACGCGCCGCGCCCCCTGGCGTCCCCTGCTGCTGTCCCTCGGCATCTCGCTCGCGCTGGTCGTGCTGCTCCTCGAGATCGGCTCGCGCTGGGCCGACGGGGTCGTGGCCGAACGCCGGGCCCAGCCCGGCTGGGACGCGTCGAAGGCCGGAGAAGGACTCGCCGAGAAGCTGTGCCTCGACACGCTCGAGTACGGCACGCTCAAGCGCGCCTCCGAGCAGAAGAACGCGCGCGCCATGCCTCACCCCTACCTGGGCTACGCGCTGCGTCCGGGCTTCTCCACGCCGCCCGGCGCCAAGCAGCAGGCGTCGCACAACACGCTGGGCTTCCGCGGCAAGGAGACGACCTGGGAGAAGCCGGCGGGCGTGTTCCGCATCGCCACCACCGGTGGATCCTCCGTGTACGGCCAAAGCGAATCGAGCGACGCCGCGGTCTGGTCGCAGCGCCTCGAGGACCATCTGAACGAGCGGCTCGCGCCGCGCCGCTTCGAGGTCGTCAACCTCGGCGTCTCGGGCTGGAACTCGCACGAGATGCTGGTCAACCTGGCCTTGCGCGGCCTCGACTTCGAGCCGGACCTCGTCGTGGTGCACGAGTCGATCAACGACATGCGCTGCGCGCTCTACACGCGCGGCGGCGAGCCCACGCGCGACAACCTGCACTGGCGCGCGACCTGGCCCGTGGACCGCCCCAGCGCGCTGGAGTCGGCGCTGGCGAAGAGCCGCGCCTACCTCGCGTGGCGCCGCTACCTGACCGACTACGTCGCCGAGCGCAGCGACCTCGGCTTCTACGCCATCGCCAACTACGACCCGAACGCCCCCGATCCCTACCAGCACTACCCGGGCGCGATCCCGGACATGGGCTTCGAGGCCTACCGCCGCAACTTGCGCCAGATCGTCGCGTTGTGCCGCGCGCGCGGGGCCGAGGTCGTGATCGCCACGCAAGCCTTGCCGCGCTGGCACCTGGAGCAGGCGCCCAGCTACCGCGAGCAGTGCGACGCCTTCGAGCGCGTCAAGGCCGTGCAGCGCGAAGTGGCGGCCGAGATGTCGGTCGAGGTCTGCGACAACGCCAGCGTGGTGGAGGCGGCGCTGGAGGCCGAACTGCAAGCCGAGATCGCGCGCCGCGCGGCCGCCGAGCCCGCCAAGGACCGCGCCGCCATCGCGGCCGAGGCCAAGGCCCACGTGCGCGTGCACGGGCTCTACAAGTGGGAGGTGCACCCCAACGACTCGGGCTCCGACCTCGTGGCGCGCACCATCGCCGACTGCCTCGTGGACTCGCCGCTGCTGCAGGCGCGCTGAGGCGGGCGCGCGTTCAGCGCCAGCCTTCCAGTTCGCGCGCCGCCTCGAGCCAGCGCGGCGTGCGCGGGTCGTCCGCGGGGTACAACTCGGCCTTCTCCCCGGGATCGGCGCGCAGGTCGTGCAGCGTGGTCGACTTGCCGCCCGACTTCGAGACGACGCGCACGAGCTTGCGCCCATCCTCGACCACCGCCACGCGCCGCTCGTCGAGGCGCTCGCAGGCGTAGCGCAGCATGCGCGGGGCGAGTTCCTCGCCGCGCAGCCACGTCGCGCTCGTGTCGAGTCCGTCGAACTCGACCGCCGCAGCGGGCACGCCGGCGAGGGCGCACAAGGTCGGCGCGAGGTCGAGGTACGACAAGTCGCAGGCGCGCTCGCCCGGGGCGACGCGCCCCGAGAAGCGCAGCGCGAAGCGCGTGCGCAGACCGCCCTCCCACGGCGTGTACTTGCCCTCGCGCAACTCGCCGTTGTCGGCGCCCATCTCGCGGTCGCCGCCGTTGTCGGAGGCGAACACCACGATCGTGTCCTCGGCCAGTCGTTCGCTCGACAACAGGTCGAGCAGCGCCCCGACCTGCCGATCGAGCTCCTCCACCATCGACCGCATCGCGGCGCGGTTCAGCTCGGCTCCTTCCGGGAGGTTCGGCAGGCGCGTGCCGGGCGGCGCGTGCAACGGCGCATGCGGCAGCGGAGTGGCGAACCACAGGAAGAAGGGCTTCTCGGGCGGACGTTCGAGGATCGCGCGGCGCGCCTCCTCGAGCAGCATCGCCGGCGCGTAGCCCTGCTGCTCCACAGGCGAGTCGTCGCGCCACCAGTCGGCGTCGGCGCCGCGCTTGCGCGTGGTCGGCTCGATCCAACCGCCGAGGAAGCCGCGAAAGCGCTCGAAGCCTTGCGCGTTGGGCCGCGATTCCGCGCGCGCATGGCCGAGGTGCCACTTGCCGACGAGCGCGGTGCTCCAACCGGCCGAGCGGAAGCGCTCGGCCAGCGTGGTCGCGTCCGCGCGCAAGCCGCCGCCCTCGCGCGCCGAGAGGTTGTGCAGCAAGCCGAGCTTGGCGGGCTCCACGCCGGTCAGGAGCCCCGCGCGCGCCGGCGTGCACATCGGCGCCGTGCGGTACGTGCGCGGCCGCGCCGACTCGGCCAGCAAGGCGTCGATGCGCGGGGTGGATGCCGAGCCGGGGATGCCGCTCCCCGCATCGGCCCAGCCCAGGTCGTCGACGAGCACCACCAGCACGTTGGGCCCCGTGGCCCGCTCGGACTGGCCGGAGCCGCACGCGACAAGCAAGCTGCACGCGATCATCGCCGCGGAGGCCAGCAGTTGGCCGGCGGTTCGGCACGGAGGAGCAGGCAGGCGCATGGACGACACGGGATAGGCATACTACTTGCCCGCCTCCTCAGACGCAGCAGGCTGGCGCGGAGCACGCCTCAACGCAGCACAGGAGTCCCCTGCATCCAATGGCCAACACGCACATCAACGACACGAAGTCCGACCAGCGCGGCGACGTCGGCGATGCCACCTCGCGCCATTCGCTGGCTGAGGCGGCCACTTCCCTCCTGATCGCGTTGGCGTGCGTCCTCGGCGCGCCTGCCTGCGACGGCGACTCCTCGCGCGTTCCCGGCGCATCGCCCTTGGAGGCGCGAGCTGAGGGGCTGGTGGTGACCAACCCGACCAGCGACCGGCCGTGGTTCCACGACTTTGGCGACATTCCCTACGGCGCACGGCCGCGGCACGTCTACCTGCTGGAGAACCGCGAAGGCCGGGATGTGCGCGTGCAGGACATACAGACA
>JBEBCR010000069.1:0-18913 GCA_041157565.1 Planctomycetota bacterium
CGACTGCAAGAGCTGCGTCGGCGCGTAGCGCAGCATCACGCGCGCCGTCTGGCCGCGCGCCTCGAGCTTCTCCTTGTCCAGCTTGAAGGCGCAGGAGCGCGAGAAGAACACGCTGACCGAATCGGGCAGGCCCGCGAGCAGCTCTCCACCGGAGGCGTCGACCTCGGGCACGCAGCGCAGCACCGATCCAGGGCAGGCGAAGTCCTTGGCCGCGTCGCCGCGCGCGATGTCGACGACGCCGAGTTCCAGCGCGTCGATCGCCCAACGCGCCGAGCCGCCGACGGCGACGAGGTGTCCGCCGCGACGCACGAACTCCTCGATGCGCGCCGCGCCCTCGGGGTCGAGGCCGCCGACCAGCTCGGAGGGCGCGGTGCCCTCGGCGCGACCGCGATCGAGCTCGGAGGCGCCCGTCCCCGGCAGGATAAGCGTCGTGCGCGCCAGCGCCCCGCCGCGCAGGTGCTCGTTGCGCACGGGCTCGTGGCGGATGCCGTAGTGCTCGAGGAACCAGCGCATCCAGCCTTCGTCCATGTCCCCGCTCCACGGCGAGTACAGGCCGACGACCGGCAGTTCCTTGGCGGCGCGCTCGCGCAAGGCGTCCGAATCGTGCCGCCATCCAGCCTTGGCGTCGAAGCCCGCGACCGCCTCCTCGGCCGAGGCCGCGCGCCGCGTGCGCGCCTCGAACGGGCGCGACACCTCGACGCGCTCCACGCCGAAGAGCAGCGGCAGCGTCCAGCCCGCGACGTCGTAGGGCGCCTTGGTGCCCGGGTAGCGCTGCACCTCGAACAGGTCCTTGAGGTGGCGGCCGTAGGGCTGCTCGCGCCGCAGCACGAGGCTGCCGGCCGGATGCGCGCGGCCATCGGCTTCGAACGGCTCGAGCGCCACGTCCACCTCGATCGCGCTCCGCAACATGGCCTCGACGAGGCGCCGCGTCGCGCCGCGGTCCTGCGGAGCGCCGTCGACGCGCGCCAAGGGCACCACCCAGCCGCGCGGCGCCTCCTCGCGTCCGAGCTGCAGCGAGCGCCGCGCGGCCTCCAGCGAGTTGGCGAGGAAGGCCTCGCGCTCGCGGGCCAGGGTGCCGACCAGCGAACGCCCGAAGGCCAGCTCGTAGTCGACGATGTCGCGCAGGCGCCACCAGCCGCCCGGCCACGGCGCCACGAACGAATTCGACGGCCTGTAGCCCTCGACGCCGTCCGGCTCCACCAGCTCGGAACGCTGCTGGAAGATCGGCGTCGCCAACTTGCAGCTCGCCGCCTCGGTCAGGAGCCCGATGATGTTGTGGCGCACCGGCACGTTGCGGTTCCCGCCGTTCCACCACATGTCGTAGGTCCCGCCCGTGGCGACGCCCGTCAACCCCGCGCGCGTCAGGTCCCACACCGCGCGCGCGCCCACCACGTTGATGCCGGCGATGACGCCGGGATCGAGGTTGGGGTTCAGCGGATCGCGGAAGGGCGGCACGAACATGCGCTCCTTCCTGGATCCCTGCTGGTGCACGTCCCAGTACACCGTCGGGCGCCAGCGCTCGTAGAGCTGGGCCGTGACGATCCTCGTCTCGGCCAAGGACAACGCGAACCAGTCGCGGTTGTTGTCGTGCCCGGCGTACTTCTGGTAGAGCCGCGGCATCTCCGTCGCCTCGTGCGGCGTGCCGACGTGCCGCATGTACCACTTGGCGACCTCGTCCATGCCGTCGGGGTTGATCGAGGGCGCCAGCACCACGACCAGCTCCTCGCGCGCCGACTTCCACGGTTCGTCGTCGCTGGTGGCGAGGTCGTGCGCGAACTGCATCGCGAACTGCGGCGAGGCGCACTCGGTCGAGTGCATGTTGCACGAGATGAAGAGGATCAGCTTCCCCTCCGACACCGCGCCCGCCAGCGCGGCCTCGTCCGCGCCGCGAGGGTCGGACAGCAGCCGCGACTTGGCGCGCCATTCGTCGAGGCGCGCGAGGTTCGCCTCCGAGCTGATCGTCGAGAGGATGAAGGAGCGCCCCTCGGTCGTCCGGCCCACGCTTTCGGTGACGACGCGCGGACTGGCGGCGTCGAGCTCCTCGAAGTAGCCGCGCACCACGTCCCAGTCCGGCAGCTTGAAGTCGGCCGCCAGCGGATGGCCGAGGTGCTGTTCGGGCGTCTTGACGCTCGACTGCGCGGCGCAGGCGACGCCGGCGAGGACCACGGGGGCGAACAGGTTGCGCAGGGCTGTCGCGAGCATGCCGCGATCCTATGGGATGCGCCCGTCCGCGCGGTAGACTGCGCGCGATGTCCTCCGGCTCGCCCAGAGACGCGATCCCCGAACAGCCCGAGGGCGATCCCTTCGTCGCCGCGGCCGACGCGGACGAGGGCGCCCCGGTGGGCCCGGTGCCGCCGGCGGACTTCTGGCGCGTGCTGTACGAGCGCCGCTCGATCCGCCGCTTCGACGCGCGGCCGGTGCCGCGCGAGCTGGCCGCGCAGGTGGTGCACGCCGGCATCTGGGCGCCCTCCTCGTGCAACTACCAGATGTGGGACTTCGTCGTCGTCGACGATCCCGCCAGGAACGCCGAGCTGGCGGCGATCGGCTCGCAGATGGGCAACGCGCCGGTCAACATCGTCGTGGCCTACGGCCGCGACTTCAGCGAGGACGCGTGGGCGAACATCCAATCCGCCTCCGCCGCGGTGGAGAACATGTCGCTCGCCGCGCACGCGCTCGGCCTCGGCACGTTCTGGATCACGCAGACCGGCGACCCCGAGAAGCTGCGGCGCGCGGTGGGCCTGCCGCAGGATCGGCTGGTCGTCGCCGTCCTCGCGCTGGGATGGCCGAAGAACCCGCCGCGCAAGGGCCCCAAGCGCCGGCCGTTGTCGCAGGTGGCGCACTGGAACAGCTACGGCGGACGACCGATCCCCGGCTCGCCGGATCCCGAGGCGTGGGACGCGGATCTCCTGCGCATCTACCAGCGCGCGCGCGTCCTCAACGGGCTGCGCCACAACAAGCCGCGCGCCTTCGAAGTCCAGTTCCTCGAAGACGCCCTGGCGCGGCTCCTGCCCGCCGGCCGCGCGCGCCGTTGGCTGGACGTGCTGCCTTGCAGCGGCATCGTGCTCGAGCGCGTGGCGCGCCTGCGGCCGGAGCTCGCCTGCAGCCTCGTCGAGCGCAGCTCCGAGGTGGCCGAGTTCGCCGCGGCGCGCACCTTGCCGCGCGCCGAGCGCCACCTCCTGGAGGACGGCCAAGGCCTGCGTCGGCCGCCCAAGGCGGGCTTCGAGCTCGCCACGTGCTTCTTCCGCCTCGAAGGACTGCGCGCCGCCGATCGCCGCGCGCTGCTCGCCGACGTCGCCGACTGGCTCGCCCCCGGCGGCGAGTTCCTCCTGTGCCACGTCAACGCGCGCTCGTACCACGCGCTGGCCGAGAAGGCGCGCGCCGCGCGCGGCGGACTCGGCGGCGTCGAGTACGTGCTGTCGCCGGATCCGGGCATCGGCCCCTTCGCTCCGCTCGACTGGAGCGTGCTGGCGCGCGAGCTGGACGCGGCGGGCTTCGAGGTGGTCGCGCGCCTCGGGGCGCAGGTCGCGCCGCCGCGCGCCGAGCTCGACTTCCGCCTGCGCAACTTCGGCCGCGCAGCGCGCGCCGTCGCCGGCTTCGCCAGCGCTCCGCTGCGCGCGCTCGACGCCATCCAGCCGGTCGCGGCCGCCTTCGGCCGCTTCCAGGCCGTGCTGCTCCAGAAGCGCGCGCGCTGAGGCGGCGCCGACGGTCAGCCGCGCAGGCCCAGGTCGGCCGGCAGGATCTCCTCGCCGGCGAACACGCTGGCGCGGCGGATGACGTTCTCCAGCTCGCGCACGTTGCCCGGCCAGCGCCAAGCTTCGAGCGCCGCGAGCGCCGCGTCCGACAAGCGCGTCGCGCGGCCGGATTCGGCGTTGCAGCGCGCCAGGAAGAACCGCGCCAGGTGCGCGACGTCGCCCTTGCGTTCGCGCAACGGCGGCAGCCGCAGCGTCACGACGTTGAGCCGGAAGTACAAGTCCTCGCGGAAGGTCCCCGCGCGGCACATCGCCGGCAGGTCCTTGTTGGTGGCCGCGACGACGCGCACGTCGACCTTCTGGACCTTGTTCGATCCGACCGGCCGCACCTCGCCCTCCTGCAGGACGCGCAGGAGCTTGGCCTGCATCGACAGCGGCATGTCGCCGATCTCGTCGAGGAACACCGTGCCGCCGTTCGCCGCCACGAAGTGGCCTTGGCGATCGGCGACGGCGCCGGTGAACGAACCGCGCACGTGGCCGAACAGCTCGCTCTCGAGCAGGTTCTCCGGCACGGCGGCGCAGTTCTCGGCGAGGAACGGCTTCTTGGCGCGCCGGCTCTGGTCGTGCAGCGCGCGCGCCACGAGCTCCTTGCCCGTGCCCGTCTCCCCCATCACGAGCGCCGACACGTCCGACGGACCGACCTTCGCGACGAGCTCGTGCAGCGCGCGCATGGGCGCGCTGTCGCCGACCATGCCGAAGCGGCTCGGGATGGGCTTGTCGGCCTTCGCCGCGGTCGGCTCGGCGCCCGGCGCATCGACCAGCTCGCGCCACGCCGCCTCCAGGTCCGCGAGGCGCCCGGCGGCCCTGGCTTCGGACACGATCGCCTCGAGCTTCGCGCGCAGGTCGTCCATGGTCAGGCGAGCTTCGTCAACTTCGCGTACTGGAGCAAGAGATCCTTCACGCCATGCGCCGGGAAGCGCACCTTCGCGCGCGCGTTCGCGCCGGCGCCCTGCAGGGCCTCGATCGTGCCGCGGCCGAAGTGCCCGTGCTCGACGCGGTCGCCGACCTTGAGGTTGGTGCTCGTCGGCTCGAAGCGGCCGAGCATCTCCTCGACGCCGCGTTCGTCCGCCGGCTCCTCCGCCGCGGCTCCACCGGGGATCTCGGCGAGGAAGCGCGACGGCTCGCGGTAGCTGAACTGCCCGAAGTGGTTGCGCGTCTGCGCGTGCGACAGCCACAACTTCTCCTGCGCGCGCGTGACTCCCACGTAGAAGAGGCGCCGCTCCTCCTCGACCGCCTCGTCGCCGCCGTCCTGCAGGGCGCGCACGTGCGGCAGCAGCTCCTCCTCGCATCCGGCCACGAAGACGATCGGGAACTCGAGGCCCTTGGCCGAGTGCAGCGTCATCAACGTCGCCTTGCCGCCCTCCGCCTCGGCGTCCGGCAGCTGGTCGACGTCGGCCACCAGCGCGATCTCCTGCAGGAAGCCGCGCAGTCCGCGCGGCGCCTCGTCGCCCTCGCGCGCCTCCTGCGCGCGCGCGGAGGCCAGCAGGTCGTACTGCTCGGCGTGCACCAGGAGCTCCTCGACGTTCGACTCGCGGTCGACCGCCTGGTCGTCGTCCATCTCGGCCAGCCACTGCTCGCGGCCGACGAGCTCGAGGATCTGCCCGAAGGCCACGCCCGCGTCGAGGTCCTTCAGCTCGGCGAGCTTGTCGAGCAGCGCCGCGAAGCCCTCGAGCCCGCCGCGCGCGCGGCCGCGCACCAGCGCCAGCGCCTCCTTCGAACGGACCGCGCGCGACAGCGGGATGCGCCGGTCCTTGGCGAAGGCCGCCAGCTGCTCGAGGCTCTTGTCGCCCACCCCGCGCTGCGGCGTGTTGACCACGCGCAGGAAGGCCAGGTCGTCGGCGGGGTTGACCGCCAGCTTGGCGAAGGCCACGAGGTCCTTGATCTCGCGCCGCTCGTAGAACTCGAGCCCGCCCACGACCTGGTAGGGCACGCGCGCCAGCCGCAGCGCCGACTCGAGCGCGCGCTGCATGAAGTTCACGCGGTAGAACACCGCGATGTCGCCCGCCTTGGCGCCGGCGCGCAGGTGCGAGCGGATCCGCTCCGCGATCGCCTCGGCCTCGTCGTTCTCGTCGGCGCAGGTCAGGAGGCCGATGGGCTCGCCTTCGCCGCGCTCGCTCCACAGGTCCTTCGGCTTGCGCGCGCTGTTCTTCTCGATCAAGGCCTGCGCCGCGCGCAGGATCGTCATGGTCGAGCGGTAGTTCTGCTCGAGGCGCACGACGCGCGCCTCGGGCCAGTCGCGCTCGAAGTCGAGGATGTTGCGGATGTCGGCGCCGCGCCAGGCGTAGATCGACTGGTCGGGATCGCCGCACACCGCCAGGTTCCCGTGCGCGGACGCGAGGTGCCTCGCCAAGAGGTACTGCGCGTGGTTCGTGTCCTGGTATTCGTCGACCATCACGTGCAGGAAGCGGTGCGCGTACGAGTCGCGCAGCCCGGGATGCTCGTCGAACAGCCGCAGCACCACGAGCAGCAGGTCGTCGAAGTCGAGCGCGTTCTGCCGGCGCATCGCCTCCTCGTAGGCGCGCGCCACCTTGTCGAGCACCTCGAGTTCGATCTCCATGCCGTCCGGCGCGTGCACCTGCTCCGTCGGGCGGTTCTTGCGGTCCGAGATCCACGCGCCGACCAGCGCGGGACGGAAGCGCGTCGGGTCGTAGTCCGCCTCCTTGATCAGCTTCTTGAGCAGCTGGTTGCGGTCGGACGTGTCGTAGATCGTGAAGTCGCGCGTCCACCCGCCGAGCATCTCGATGTCGCGGCGCAGGATGCGCGCGCACATGGCGTGGAAGGTGGAGATCCACATGCCCTGCGCCGGCACGAGGCGCTCGACGCGCTCCTTCATCTCGCGCGCCGCCTTGTTGGTGAAGGTGATGGCGAGGATGCGCCACGGCTCCACGCCGCAGTCGCGCGCCAGCCGCGCGATGCGCCGCGTCACGACGCGCGTCTTGCCCGAACCAGGACCGGCGAGGATCAGGAGCGGCCCGCGCTCGACCAGCACCGCCTCGCGCTGGGCCGCGTTGAGGCCGGCGAGCAGGTCGCCCGCGCCCTCGCGCGCCGCGACGGGCGGCGCGGGCGCCGCGCGCGGGGGCTCGGATCCAGCCTGCGCGCGCGCGCCGGCGGGACGAGCGGCGTCGGTGGCGGACTCGGCGGCGGGCCTCTGCTCGGGCTCCCACAGGCGTCCTTGTCCTTGGTCTGGGCGCGGCATGTGCGTCTTCAGACTGTAGCGCACGAACCGCCTCGCCTGCACGCCAAGCGAGCGCGGCGGCGCGTGGCTTGTCCGCGCTCCAACCCCTACGATGCGCGGCACGATGGCCCTGCCTACCGCCGCCGACCAGCCGACGAAGGCCGCGCCCTCCGTCGACTGGAGCGCGCGCGCCCGCCTCGTCGCCTTCGTGCTCGTGCTGGCCCTCGCGCTGGCCCTGCGCCTCGTGGCGCTCGACCGCCTGCTTCCCCACTTCGTCGAGCCCGACGCCTTCTGGAGCTACCACCTGATGGAGCTGCGCGGCGAGCCGGTGCCCGACGGCGTCGACTACCGCGAGCGCTATCCCTCGCTCGTGCCCACGCTGCTCGCGGCGATCGATCCGCCGGCGGCGCCGCGCGACCTTCCCGACGCGCTCGCCGCCGCCGCCCAGCCCTTCGTGCTCGTGCGCGGCGTCGCCGCGCTGTGCGGCGTCGCCGCCTGCGCGCTCGCCTTCGCCCTCGCGCGACGCGTCGCCGGACCGTGGACCGCGCTCCTTTGCGCGGCCTTCGTGGCCGTGTCGCCGCTGCACCTCTTGTGCTCGACGCAGGCGCGACCGCACGCCGTGGTAGCCGCCACCAGCCTCGCCTGCCTCCTCGCCTGCGCGCGGCTCGTCGAACGTCCCTCGTTCGCGCGCGGCGTGGTGGCCGCTTCTGCCGCCGGACTGGCGCTGGCCTCGCTGCAGAACGGCCTGTTCGTGCTGCCGCCCCTGTGCCTTGCGACATGGTGGGCGGCGCGCGGAGCGAAGGGCGCGCTGCTCGCCGCGGCGGCGACCCTGCTCGCGCTGCTGGTCGGCCTGCCGTGGTGGCCCGGCCTGCCCACCTTCGTCGATGGCGCCCTGCGCCTCGGCGGGAGCGGCGCGCACCAGCTGGGCGCCGGCGAGTACGACTTCGGCGGCTTCGCCACCGCGGCGCGGATCCTGTTCGAGCACGATCCGTGGCTCGCCGCGCTGCCGCTCCTCGGCCTGTGGGCCGCGCGTTCGGGCCTGGCGACGCTCGGGCGCGGCTGGCTCGACGGCTCGCACGCGCCGCGCAACCTGCTCCTCGCGCACGCCGTGCCCTACCTCGTCGTGGCCGGCGCCAACCGCGAGTTCTACGAGCGCTTCTGGCTGCCGGTCCTGCCCGCCGTGGCGCTCCTCGCCGCCATCGGCCTCGCCTGGCTCGCCGCCGCGACCTGGCGCGCGACGACCCCGCTCGTCCTGCGCGGCGTGTTCTTCCTGCTGCTGGTGCTGGCGCTGGCGCTGCCGGCGGCGGGCGTGGCGGCATGGTGGCGCCTGTCCAGCCGTTTGGACAGCATCGAGGAGGCGGCGCGCGCGCTCGAGCCGCTCGACGCCGTCGTCGCCACCTCGCCGGTGCTGGCCTTGCCGACGCTGCTCGCCAAGCCCGAGCTCGAGGCGACGCTCGCGGAGCGCGACGGGCGCGTGGTGCCGTGGGTCGCGTGGCAAGCCGCGCGCCAGGACGAGCTCTCCTCGCTGCCGCGCCGCCGTTGGCGCTTGCTGCCGTCGCGCGTGGCCCGGCCCGCCGAGGGCGCGGCGCAGCGCTGCGACGAGTGGCTGGCCCAGGTCGCGCCGTCGCACGCCGGCGTCGAGGTCTCGCGCCGCACGCTGCACAGCCCCGGCACGCTGCACCTGCTCGAACGCGTGCGCGAGGAAGGCGTCCCGCTCGTTCCCGCGCTCGTTCCCGCGCCCGCGGATCTCGACCGGGTCGTGTTCGCCTACCAGGCGATCCCCGGCTACTACGCGAGGCTCCTCGAGGCGGACCGGTTCGGCCCGCCAGTGGAGCTGCGCGCCCTGACGCGCTGACGCCCGCCCGTGCCGGGAGGGCGCGACCGTCCAACTCGTCGCGGCCCGCCCCGTCCAGCGCCCGCCCGCCCCCTCCCTCGCCGGCCGGTCCGCCGCGCGCCCCCCCCACCGGCGCGTGGCGCGTCCGGACGCAGGCGCTTACCATCGTTCGCCATGCGGGCCCAGGACGGGTTGCGAGCTCCGTTGGCGCTGGCGCGAGTGGTCGCGCCGCGCGACGAGGCGCTGGTCGAGCGGCTGCTCGAGCGCCACGCCACCATCGCGCCGCGCCATCCGGTGCTCGTCGCCGACGGCGCCGACGCGGGCTTGCTGCGCCTGTTCGAGGCGCGCGACTGGCGCTCGATCGTGGTCGAGCCCGGGCAGCCGGGCGAGGCCGGGTCCGAGTCGCCCTCGAGCGTCGACGACCAGGGCCGCGTGCGCGCCGACTTGCGCCGCCTGCCGTTCGAGGACGACGCCTTCGACCTCGTCGTGTCGCGCGGCCTGCAGCGCGCGTGGCAGGACGAGCACGAGTGCGCCGCCGTCGTGCGCGAGCTCGTGCGCGTCGGTCGCGGGCTCGTCGTGGCGTCGTACTGGGACCACGAGGCCTTGCCGCGCCGCGTGCCGTGGCCGCGCAGCTCGCCGCGGCGCGTGGCCATGCCGCGCGCATTGCTGCGCGAGTTGTTCGAGGACGCGGGCGCCGCAGTCGTCGACTGGCGCCACTCGTTCCGCTTCGTGTCGCAGCAGGCCTGGCTGGTGGCGCGCAAGCGCGCCGTGGTGCGCCGCGCCTCGACGCTGCGCCACGCTCCAGCCGCGACGACCGCCTCGGGACGCGTGCGCCTTGGTCCGCTGGGAGCGTGAACTCGACGGCGGCCGCCTGCACCTGGTCGGCTGGCGCGGTTCGACCATGCAGGCGGCGCTCGAGCGCATCGTGGCGCTCGCGCGCCTCGGGGGGCGGCATCGCGCGCGCGAAACCATCGACGGCTGGGACGCGTGGGTCGAGGGCGAGCCGCTCGTCGGCGCGGCGTCGTGGCGCGAGGGGCTGCGCGCGCGCCTCGGCGGCGAGGGACGGCGCGTGCGCGAGTACAAGCTGCTCTCGTGGCAGACCGAGCGCTTGTTCCCGGTGCTGCTGCCGCTGGCGGCCGCCAGCTGGCTCGTGGGTGGAAGGCTGGCCTACCAGGCGCACGTGGCGCGCTGGCAACCGCACGCGGCGACGCTCGCGGACCTGATCGCGCGCGGCGACGAGCGCCTCGAGGCGCTGCTCGGGGAACTGGGGCGCGAAGCGGGCCGGCTGCATGCCCTGCGCGGACGCCACGGGGGACTGCGGCCCGCGCGCATCCTGGTGGCGCCCGCAGGCGCCCTGCAGCCGCTCGTGTGGAGCGGATCGGGCGACGGCGCGCGCGGCCCGTGGATCCCGCGCGCCGCGGACGACCTGCACGACCTGGCGGAGGCGCTGCGCGCGAACGGGCGCGCGTCGCTGCTCGAGCCGTTGTGGTCCGCCTACGAAGACGCGCGCGCGGGAAACGGCCGTCCCGTGCGCGCGTCGGAGCGGCGCCTCGCGCCGCGGGCGCGGATCACTCGACCTTGCAGCTGAGCTTGGTCGTGCCCTTGAACGCCACGGTCTGCTTCATCGAGTGCTGCTCGCCGCCGGCGTCGATCTCGGCCGCGGTCGCCATCTCGAAGTCGGTGTCGCCCTCGATCTCGTAGCCCACGAGGCGGTGCTCGGTCGGGTGCCAGTGGAACTCGCCCTTGAGGGTCCAGCCCACCTTCATCGTGCGCTTGCCGCCCTCCTCGCCGTCGACCTCGCCGGAGGTCGTGGCCTCGATCGCCACCTCGACCACGGCCACCTTGGCGCCCGAGAGCTCCTTGTGGCCCTTGTAGGTGCAGACCACCTTGCCGGCCATGTTCTCGTCCATCTGGTCGTCGACGTCCTCCTCGGACTCGTCCTCCTCCTCGCCCGTGTCGATCGACAGGTCGCCGCCCGGCGAGAACAGGCCCACGAGGTGCTTGGCCTCGACCTCCCACGTGTCGTCCTCGGCGACGCCCTTGGTGGGCAGGAACGCGAGGAGGTCCGTGTCGGCGTCGAGCTCCTCGAGCAGTTCGTCGTCGCCCCGCTTGCCCTCCTCCTCGGAGACCCACGCGGCGGCGTGCTCCTCCTTGCCCGCGTCCCAGGTGAACTTGACCGACTTGCCCGAGAGCTTGCTGGACTTGTCCTTCTCCTCGTCCTCGGACTGCTCGCCCATCGAGAACGACTGCACGACCTTGCCGGAGATCTCGTCGAAGGCGCGCACGACGACCGCCGAGCGGCCCTCGGCCGACTCGACGAACTCCTCGCTGAACACGTAGGACGACTCGTCGGACAGCGACAGCTTGGGCATCTCGCCCGGCGGCTGGATCTCCTCGCCGTCGAACTCCATGGCGAAGGACTGGCTCTCCAGCTTCGTCTCGTGGCGGATGGTCTTCGTGACCTTGGCGCCCTTCTCCGGCGCGAAGCGCAGTTGGTCGGCGACGGGAGCGGCGGCGAAGAGCAGGATGCTGGCGGCGAGGATCGTCTTCATGGGCTGTGGAACGCGGATCCTAGCACGGATCGCCGCCGGTCCGAGGATGGGCGCGAGTCGCGCCAGCCCGAGCGGCCCGCCTCAGTCGCGGAAGCGGCTCTCGGCCGCGCCGCAGCGTTCCTCCAGCAGTCGGCGCCACGCGTCGTGCTCCGCCGCGGGGCAGGGCGAGGAGGTCCACTCGCCGTGCAGCTTCCACCTGAGGTGGTCGCCCGTCAGGCGCCACTCCTCGAGGTCCTCGAAGCGCCGCGCCTCGAACCCGCGCGCGACGCCTTGCTCGCCGAGGATCGCGTCGAGCCGTCCGGGCGTGGCGGCCACGAGGCACAAGGCGGGCACCACGAGCAGCAGCGTCCCGGCCGCGGGCAGCAACCCCGCCTGCAGCGCCCAGCCGGCGACGAGCGCGAGCGGGATGGCGAGCGCGAGCCTGCGCGACGCGCGTCGCGGCAGGTCCTGGTGGCGCGCGGCGCCGGTCGTGGCGCGCGCGCGCGTGCGCAGCGCGAGCACGACGAGGAGCGCCGTCCACACGATGGCCCCGGGCACGAGGAGCGCCGCGGAGAGCTGCGCTTCGAGGTTCGTCGCGGCGGATTGCATGGGCGCCGAAGATAGCACGGCTCACTCGCCGCGGTTCCAGCGCTCCGCGGCGCTGGTCGCCAGTTGCCGCAGGATCCGCGCGTCCTGCTCCGGCAGCGCGCCGATGGCGGGCGCCTCGCCCGTCGCCAGCCACGCGGACTCGCCCGCGGCCAGTGGACGGGGCGTGGCGTCGTCGCCGACCGCGCGCGCCATGGCGCTCCGGCCGACCGACACGCCTTCCTCGAGCGCCACGACGCGCGTGCCGCCCGGCTCCTTCACCACCGCGAACGCCCCGTGGCGCGCGTCGACCTGCGCCTCGTCCGTCAGCACGCGCACGAGCCCGTCGAAGCCGGCGGCGATGGCGACGTGCAGCGAACCCGACTCGAGGCGCAGGCTCTGCTCGCCCTTGGGCGGCAGCTTCATGTTCGAGAGGCGCGTGCCGGAGGCGACCTCGCACAAGAAGGTCTCGCGCAACTGCAGCGACAGCGCCTCGCGCCGCGAGTCGAGCGACTTGGCGGTCTGCAGCACGTCCCCGAGGCGCGCGCGGTCGAGCGCGGAGTGCTCGACGCCATCGACCGCCACCACGCCGCCGGAGGAGGCGGGCAGCACCTGCCAGGTCGGCGAGGCGCGCAGCGTCAGCACCAAGGTGGCGATGGTGCCCCCCGCGGCGACGAAGCCCAGCGCGACGAGGAGCGGAGCGATGCGCGTGCCGGTGGAGCCCATGGGGCGCACAGCGTAGCGCGCCACGCTAGGCTGTGCGCCATGGGCATCGACCCGCGCACCGCCGCGCGCCACCGCAGCGCCGTCGCCAGCGACCCCGCCGATCCGGAGGTGATCGACGGGCGCCTCGTGCGCGGCGACGCGCTCTTCTCGGACTGCCGCACGTGGCGCTGGCGCCTCTCGCGCGAGTGGGACGACGGGCGAGGCAGCGTGTTCTGGCTGATGCTCAACCCCTCGACGGCGGACGCGGTGCGCGTCGACCCCACCGTGCGCCGCGCGGTGTCGTTCTCCATGCGCTGGGGCGCCGCGCGCGCGCTGGTGGGCAACGTGTTCGCCCTGCGCGCCACCTCGCCCGAGCACCTCTACGTCCATCGCGATCCGGTGGGCGCGGAGAACGACGAGCACCTCGCCGCGATGGCGCGAGAGAGCGACCGCATCGTGGTGGCTTGGGGCAACCACGCGCGCCATGGCGAGCGCTACCGCGACATCGCGCGCATCCTGCGCCCGCACCTGGCGCGCTGCGTGTGCCTGTCCACCACCAAGGGCGGCATGCCCGGGCACCCGCTGTACCTGCGCGCCGACACGCGGCCCGTCCCGGCGCGCGAGCTGCTCGAGCGCCTGTCGGGCTGAGCCGCGCCGCGGGTCGCCGGCTCGAGGCCGCCGACCCGCGATCGCGGGCTCGTCAGCCCCAGAGCACGAGGTCCCTCGTGCGCAGGTCGTGCTCGTCGACGCCGCGGGTGCGCACGCGGATGCCGTAGCCGAACGAACCGCTGCGCTCGAGCGCCTGGCGTCCGACGAAGGCCTGCACGCCGCCCTCCGCGGCGCCGTCCGGGTCGAGCACCAGCGCCACGCGGTTCCTGAGGTCCGCGCCCGCCGACTGGTGGCCGAGCACCAGCTCGACCGCCAGGTCCTCGCAGGTCAGCTGGCCCATGTCGACGCGCACGCGCACCTCGACCACGTCGCCCACGCGCAGGCTGGAGACGTCCGCCACCTGCGCCGAGAGGATGCGCACGGCCGCGAAGGACTTGCGCAGCTGGGCGCCGCGCGCGGCGAACGAGCGCGCCTTGTTGAAGCGGTCCTCGCGCAGCGAGTGCCACGCGCCCGCCAGCGGCTTGTACGCCGCGTCGCGGTACTCGCCCACCATGCGGTCGGTGTCGAACACCGGCGGGATGGTGGCGAGGCTGCGGCGCACGCAGGCGAGCCAGCGCTTGCGCACGCCCCCTTCGAGGTCGAAGTAGGTCGGCACGACCTCCTCCTCCAGCAGGTTGTACAGCGCCTCGGCGTCCAGCTCGTCCTGCCGCTCCTGCGTGGGCATGGCGCGGCCGTGGCCGATGGTCCAGCCGTTGCGCGGCTGCGCCTGGCCGGCGGGCTCGCCCTCCTGCGCCTCCACCCACCAGCCGTCGGGGATCGAGAGGTTGAGTCCGCCGTTGGCGGCCACCTTCATGCCCGAGGTGCCGGAGGCCTCCAGCGGCCGGATCGGGTTGTTGAGCCACACGTCGACGCCCTGCACGAGGTGGCGCGCCAGCTCGATGTCGTAGTCCTCGACGAAGTGCACCTTGCCGACGAACTCGGGCCGGCGCGTGAACTCGACCACCTGCTTGAGGATCTCCTGGCCCAGCGTGTCGCGCGGGTGCGCCTTGCCGGCGAAGACGATCTTCATGGGCCGCTTGGCGTCCGACAGGAGCGCCAACAGGCGCGCCGGATCGCGGAACAGGAGGTTGGCGCGCTTGTACGGCGCGAAGCGGCGCGCGAAGCCGATCCACAGCGCGTCCTCGGCGTCCTTCAGGCCGGCGAGGATCCTCGTCTGGATGGCGGTCGAGTCGTCGCGCGAGGCGTGCGCCTCCTCGATGCGCTCCTTGAGGTGGTCGACCAGCGCCTTCTTGCGTTCGCGGCGCAGCTGCAGGAGCTGCGCGTCGGTCAGCTTGGCCGCGTGCGCGGCGAAGTCGGCGCCCTCGACCGTGCGTCCCTTGGCGCCGAGCATCTCCGCCAGTCGTCCGCTGGTCCAGCTCGGCAGGTGCACGCCGTTGGTGACCGACGACACCGGCAACTCGCCGCGCAGGAGGCGCGGCCAGAACGGATGCAGCAGCTCGCGCGACACGACTCCGTGCAGCTTCGAGACGCCGTTGACGTGCGCGGCGAAGTTCATCGCCAGGTAGGTCATGTTGAAGCTGGCGCGGTCGTCCTCGGCCGTGCCCAGCGCCCAGAAGCGTTCCCACGGCAGGCCCACCCAGCTGGAGGCGTCGCTGAAGTAGCGGCGCATGATCTCCTCGCCGAAGCGGTCGTGGCCGGCGGGCACGGGCGTGTGCGTCGTGAACACCGTCGTGGCGCGCACGAACTCGCGCGCCTCGTCGTAGGTCAGGCCATGCTCGCGCACCAGGCGGCTGACGCGCTCGAGCACGAGGAACGCGGCGTGGCCCTCGTTGATGTGGAACACGCACGGGTGCACGCCGAGGCGCGTCAGGAGGCGCTTGCCGCCGCGGCCGAGCACGATCTCCTGGCGCAGGCGCATCTCGTGGTCGCCGCCGTACAGCTGGCGCGTGATCTCGCGATCCTCCGGCCGGTTCTCGGGCTGGTCGCTGTCGAGCAGGTACAGCGGCACGCGTCCGACCTGGACCTTCCAGGCGCGCAGCAGCAGGTCCGAGCTCGGCAGCTGGAGCGTGATCGTCAGGGGCCGGCCGTTCTCGTCGAGCACCGGCTCGATGGGCAGGTCGCGCGGGTCGTTCTCGATCTCGCCGGCCACCTGGTCGCCGGCGGCGGTGACGCGCTGGCGGATGTAGCCCTTCCTGTAGTAGAGCCCGATGCCCACGAGCGGCAGGCCCAGGTCGCTGGCGCTCTTCAGGTGGTCGCCGGCGAGGATCCCGAGCCCGCCCGAGTAGATCTTGAGCGACTCGTGGATCCCGAACTCGGCGCAGAAGTACGCCACCGGGTGGCGCTCGTCGATCATGCCGCCGGCGACCTTGATGGCCGCGGGCCTCTTCGCCATGTAGGCGTCGAAGCGCGCCAGCACCTTGTCGAGGCGCGCCACGAAGGCGGGATCGGCCGCGCGCTTGGAGAGGTCGTCGGGGTACAGCTCGCGCAGGTACGGCACGGGGTTGTGGTCGTGCTTCTTCCACTTGTCCTCGTGCGCGCCGCGATCCTGCAGCTCCGACAGGAGCTGCGTCGCCTCGGAGTCCCACGACCACCAGTAGTTGCGGACCAGCCGCTCGAGGCCCTCGAGCTGGCGCGGCATGGTGGCGGACACGGTGAACGCCATCAGGCGCGGGCGCGCGCCCTGCTGCGTGGGACGGATCTCCATCGTGCGCGGGACGCGCATGGCGAAGGCCGGGGCGCCGGCGCGCTTGGCGGCCGACTTGGCGGCGGAGTCGAACGCGTCGTGGTAGCGTCGCACGAGCCCGCTCCACGCCGCCCCGGATGCCGTGGCGCGGCAGGCGCGCTCGACCTCGGCGCGCGGTCGCGCGTCGGAGAGCAGCGCCTCGAGCGCCTCGCACAGCTCCTGCGCGGCCTCGGCGAAGCCCTCCGCGCCGCGGCGCGCGCGCGCCTCGCGCGGCAGGACGACGACGCCGTCCTCGCGCGAGAAGCGCTTCTCCAGCGCCCAGCGCCCGAACCCGGCGAGGTCGCTGGTGATCGTGGGCACGCCCACCGCCAGGCTCTCCTCGGGCGTGTAGCCCCAAGGCTCGTAGAACGACGGGAAGGCCGAGGCGTCGAAGGCGCGCAGCACCGCCTCGTACGGCAGGTTGAGGAACCCGTCGGACTCGGACAGGTAGATCGGCACCTGCACGACCTTGACGCGCGAGCCGGGCGCGTTGGCGAGGCCCAGCTCCTTGCAGCGGCGCTGGATCGGGTCGTTCTCGGGCTCGAACAGGTTGTGCGTCGACACGCCGAGCGTGCCGCGCGCCTCGGCGACGGGGCGCGACATGCGCTCGAGCAGCTCGCTGCGCACGCCCGATTGGCCGGCGGGCACCATGGCGAAGAGCACCAGCTTGCGGCCGGGGCGCTCCTGGAGGCGCGCGGCCGCCTCGAGCAGCAGGTCGATGCCCTTGTTGTGGAACTCGTAGCGCCCGGACGTGGCGACCAGCAGCGCGTCGGAGCAGTCCTCCCCCACCATGCGCGAGGCGAGGTCGAACAGGCGCGCGCGCGCGGCGTCGCGGCCCGTCTGGCCGCACATCTCGTCGATGACCGACAGGTCGATGCCGTTGGGCAGCAGCGGGCTGGCGCGGCGGCCGAAGTACAGTTCCGCCTCGTCGGCCGTCACCTCGCTGACGGTGGTGAACACGTCGGCCTCGCGCGCGCAGACCTGCTCGATCGAGTGCTTGGCCGTGATGTTGTGGCCCTTGGCCGCCTCGGCGCTGGAGCGGCCGCCGAGCCCTTCCTCCGGCAGCACGCCGCCCGAGGAGACCGAGCGCCCGAGGATCGTGGCGTGCGTGGTGAAGACCGTGCCCACGGCGGGCGCGTTCTTCTTGAGGTACAGGAGGCCCGCGCCCGTCATCCACTCGTGGAACTGCGCGACGCATGAATCGCTCTTGGGCGCGGGATGCGCGGCGCGCCAGCGCTCGACCACCTTGCCCGCCGCCCAGCCGAACAGCACGGGCTCGACGTAGTCCCAGCCGCCGCTCAAGGAGTCGACTTGGTAGTCCTCCCACAGCTTGGCGAGGATCTCGTCCTTCCTGGCGTACAGCCCGCTGAACTCGACGAGGATCGCGCGCGGGCGTCCCGGGATGTTCCAGCGCCCCACGCGCACCGGCACGCCGTCGGCGCGGCAGGCGTCGCAGAACTCGGCCCAGCACGCCTCCTCGACGAACGCCGCGTTGGGCTCGCCGCCGGTGAGGAGCCACGGGCCGATGCAGATGTAGTTGTCGTCGAGTTCGTCGACGAGCGTGCGCGCCTTGGTCGAGACGACGGTGTGGATGCCGCCGACCTTGTTGCAGACTTCCCAGCTGACTTCGAAGAGCGTGTTGGGGAGGCTCACGGATTCTGGCTTGGTTCGGTGGAGGGCGTCGCGGCGGCATCGAGCCGACGCGGAGCCTGGGGGGGACGGGACGCCTCGAGCGCCGCGGTGCCGCGGCGCGCGAAGTCGTCGAGGACGTTCATGAAGGTGATGAACGCGTCGTGGGGCGACGCGTACGGACTGAAGTACTTGTGCACGTCGCCGTCGCTGAACCACTTGGTGCACATGTAGTACAGGTGGTCGGAGGTCGACAGGCGACGCCAGGTCTCGAGCCAGGCGGGCTCGCCGCGGCGCGCGAGCTCGCGCGCCGTGGGCAGCGCGGCGTAGAGCGCCTCCTGCGCCGAGCGCTGCATCGGATTGCCGAGCCACGCGGTCATGTCGCGCTCGGCGTCGGCCCACGACACGGGACGCGGGATCGAGAGGCGCGAGACCGGATCGTGCGCCAGCGCCACCTCGCCGGGCGTCGCGAACGACAACCGCGGGTTCGCCAGCAGCGCCTGCGGCAGCGCGCGCATGAAGTCGAAGATCCCCGTGTCCTCCCACTGGTGCTCGCCGAAGGTCTCGTAGTCCATGTACAGGCCCACGAAGGCGTCGTCCTCGTCGACGCCGCCGACCCACGAGGCGAACTTCTCGGCCGTCAGCGGCCACTCGTGCCAGCCGCGGTTCGAGAAGCGGAAGGCGATGTCGTCGCTGAACGCGTAGCTGCGCAGCAGCAGCTTGAGCTTCTCGCAACCCTCCGGCCGGTAGACGTGGTGCGGGCTGCGCCAACCGAGGAGGTGGTCGGCGCCCTCGCCGAGCAGCGCGCGGAAGCCCAGCTCCTCCACGGCGCGCGCGATGCGCGCGTCGATGACGAGCTCCGTGTTGCGGAACACGACCGGCTCGTGGCCGAAGACCTGCCGCACGAGCTCGCGCTGCGCCTCGACCTGCGCGCGGAACTCGTCGAGGTCGACCAGCGAGGCCAGCGAGTGGTGCGAGGTCTCGCACAGGAACTCGACCGAGCCGGTGTCCGCCAGCGCCTTGAAGCTGTCGAGCGCCTCCGGCGCCCACAGCTGCATCTGGCGGATGGCCGCGCCGCTCACCGAGTACGAGCAGCGGAAGTCGCCCTTGGTCTCCTCGACCAGCTGGCGCACCAGCGTGTTCATCGGGATGTACGACTTGCTCGCGACGCGCTGGACGATGCGCTCGTTCTCGGGGTCGTCGAAGTAGTGCTCGCTCGCGCCGATGTCGAAGAACGTGTAGCGCCGCAGCCGGAACGGCTGGTGCACCTGGAAGTAGAAGCTGACGGCCGTCACGTGTGGACCCCCGAGAGCTCCTCGTACACGCCGCGCACCAGCTCGGCCGGCCGCTCCCAGCCCATGCGGCGCACCTCCT